>CAZZEE010000032.1:0-9545 GCA_964652695.1 uncultured Cytophagales bacterium | reverse complement strand
GCGAGTATCCAGCGGGCGTGTGTCTGAGATCTGGCGAGGTTTTGAAAGAAGTCTAATTTTTTCAGTAACGTCCAAAGGCATGTGAATGGGTGTATAAAAAAATGGCGTCGAGCGGTTCTACCCAGGACTAGCGCAAGCCTCGTCATTGCGAGGCCCTCTCACTGCGAGGCTCGAAGAGCCGTGGCAGAGGACCGTGGCAACATTGCGAGAGAACAAAGAGTGACCGCCACAACCCGCTTTTGCTGAGTCATGCTACCTTAGTTTAAGTGTAATCAACGTAAGAATAGCCAGCAAGATCCCAACAATCCAAAAGCGGGTGACAATCTTCACTTCATGAAAGCCTAACTTTTGAAAATGATGATGAATAGGGGACATTTTAAATATCCGCCTGCCTACTCCATATCTACGTTTAGTATATTTAAAGAAACCCACTTGTAGCATCACAGACAAAGTCTCAATCAAAAATATACCGCAAAGCAAGGGAAGGAGCAATTCTTTACGAATAACGATGGCCAGTACAGCTATAATACTTCCTAACGCTAAACTACCTGTATCTCCCATAAAAATCTGTGCAGGGTAGGTGTTATACCACAAGAAACCAACGCAAGCCGCCACAAAAGCGGTACTAAAAATAGCTAATTCAGCCAGATCAGGTATATACATAATGTTGAGATACCTCGAAAAAATGACATTCCCCGATACATAAGCCAATACAGCCAGGGTAGTACCAATGATCGCTGAAGTACCTGCAGCTAATCCATCCAATCCATCTGTAAGGTTCGCGCCATTAGAAACTGCGGCTATAATAAAGGTAATGAACAATACATAAACGATCCATGCATATTTACTATCTAACCAAGGGACTACTTGACTGTAGTCTAGCTCATTATTCTTCAAAAAAGGGATCGTTGTTTTGATAGACTTCACATCTTGGAAGTCAGTATCCTTTACCTTCCCATTCTCTATGACGATCACTGTAGAACCAAATTCCCTAATAACCACATGACTATTGAAGATTAATGTTGTGCCAATGATAACACCTAAAACGACTTGACCTATAATCTTGAACTTACCTGCTAATCCTTTTTTATCCTTTCTAAAAACTTTGATGTAATCATCTAAAAATCCAATAAACCCCATCCAAAGAGTAGTAATGATCAATAAGATAATGTATATATTTTTGAGCTTAGCAAAGAGCAATGTAGGTATCACTGTGGCAGCTATGATGATGACACCTCCCATGGTTGGTACATGGGCTTTATCTGCTTGCCCATCAAGCCCCAACTCACGTATTCCTTCTTTAACTTGCGATTTTCTGAAAAAATGAATCAAACGTTTCCCTAAAAAAACACTAATAATCAAAGAAAGTACAGCAGCGCAAGCAGCTCTAAAAGAAATATATTTAAACACACCTATGCCAGGAATGTGTAATATCTCTTCTATATATTGAGAAAGGTAGTAGAACATTGCCTTAAAAGTTTAGTTTTTAATGAGGAGAATTATTTTTAACCAATAATTTATGTACCTTTGCGAAGGTAAATGTTAAAATTGTAAGAATTCTCCGAGCAGTTAAAATATTTTTGTTGCATATTGGAGACGTGTTACAAATTACATATATTACTATAAGATAAAGTAATTTTTATTCGGCATAGAGTTCTTAATAGCATGCTGAAGGCATAATAAACTAATAACTAATCGAATCTTCCTCAAGAAATGAAATCGACTAAACAAAAGTTAAGGTCGCCCTTATACATCGCATACTTCATCGTATTTGTACTACTCTTTAACCAGCTATTCACTGCTTGCTCTCTTCTGGGCTCAGGAAGTGATGACCATGGTTCCTTTAATTATACGCCACAACGAGCTTGGACTGCTATGACAGCCCCTTGGGGAATGGCATTGGTGCCGAGTGGCTCTTTTATGAGCGGAGAAGTAGATCAGGATATAGTTAATAAAGGAGAGCAAAATAAAAGGATAACCATCAGCGCATTCTTTATGGATGAGACAGAGGTTACCAATAATAAGTATCGCAAATTCTTAAATAAACTATCAGAAAGACTTAAAAACCCTCCTATTCCAGCAGCTAGCGACCCTAATGATCCCACAGCCGGAAGCACGGTGAAAGACAAATTGGATGAGTTGCTGACTGAAGAATATATCAAGGGATTGTATCCTGACCCTAATGTGTGGCGCAATGACTTCTCCAACAACATGGCTGATATATACTTAGAAGGTTATTTTGAACGTGAAGCTTACGACGATTATCCAGTAGTAGGGGTCACCTGGGAAGCTGCAAGACAATATGCTGATTGGCAGACCAAACACCTCAATGAGTATAGAGAGAAAAAAGGCTTAACCCCTTACCCTAAATTTAATTTACCTAGTGCTGCGCAATGGGAATATGCAGCCAGAGGAGGTAAGGAATTGGCTAAATACCCTTGGGGAGGGCCTTATATAAGAGACCATGAAGGTAAAGTACGAGCTAACTTCAAAGCAGGGAAAGGCAATTATAGTGAAGGCGGTCACTCCTATACTTCCCCTGTTGATGCCTTCCCGCCTAACGATTTTGGATTATATGATATGGCTGGCAATGTGGCTGAGTGGACTTTGGACGCGCATAATCCCGCTGCTGTTTCAAGAACGTGGGATCTAGATCCTTTATACTTAGACGATGAGCAACCTATGAAAATTATTAAAGGTGGTTCTTGGAAGGATATAGCTAGATTTTTACAAACAGGTGCTATTGACTATGAACACAAGGATAACGCTAGGTCTTATATAGGATTTAGGTGCATAATTCCTTTCATAGGTCCCCAGCAATAATTAATTAATAACAACACAAGCCTATAGAGCTTCGTATAACAACGAGATGGATTGTAACCCAAGAATTAACTAATAATTGAATAAAAATGACGAGTGAAAACAACAATAATTTCGTACATAAGTTCTATAAAGATATCATGCCTAAGATTTATGGCATAGGTGCTTCCGTAGTTATATTTGGTGCCATGTTTAAGCTCCTTAACTGGGCAGGGGGTGCTTTCATGTTGGGAGTAGGACTTACCACGGAAGCCATTATATTTTTCTTGAGCTCCTTTGAGCCACAGATCAAAGAAGTAGATTGGACCCGAGCATATCCAGAGCTGAAAGAAGATTATGAAGGATCATTAGGTGTTTCTAGACAGCAAGGTCAATCTGGGGAATCTATTAGCGGCAAACTAGATGAGCTGTTTGCCCAAGCTAAAATAGATGGTGCCTTGATAGACAAACTAGGCAATGGCATGAAATCCTTGGCAGAATCTACGCAACATATAGCTTCATTGACCCATACAGCACAGGTAACCCAACAGTTTACCACTAACTTAGAGCGCGCTTCTGAGAACTTAGAAAATATCTATGAAGCACAATCTGGCTTCCTACAAGCGATGAAAAAGTTAGATGGTTTGGCTCAGTATACCCAAGGATTCCATGAGGGATTTCAAAATATTACGGAAACATTAGGTAGAGTAAATGCGGTGTATGCTACCGAGCTACAAGACGTTAACCAACGACTCGAAGGTACTAAGACAGCCTATGCTGGCATAACGGAGACTATCTACCAATTACAGACAGCAAGTAGCCAAACAGAGAACTTTAGAGCAGAGCTTGCTGCATTAAATGAGAAGTTATCCTCATTAAACAATGTCTATGGCAACATGCTCATAGCCCTCAAAAGCTAAGACTCTATATTTAAACAATCCCAACCCATAATTAGCTATGTCAGGAGAGAAACTGAGCCCAAGACAAAAGATGATAGGTATGATGTACCTGGTGCTTACAGCCTTGTTAGCACTACAGGTGAGCAGTAGCGTTTTGGATAAATTTGTTTTAATCAATAAAAGCTTAGAAAAAAGCATACAAAATCAGGAGTCTGATAATAATTTGCGCCTTGGGCAAATTAAAACCATGGTAGAAGAGACGGGAAATAGAGCTAAAGATGTGGAGGTACTCGATCAGGCCTTAGCCATTAGAAAGGAGACCACTAAAGTGACATCCTATATTACTAGCCTTAAGGAAGAGTTGATCGCCAAGACAGGCGGTAAAGATGCCAAGACAGGTCGTCCCAAAGGAGTCAAAGATGATGGTGTAGTAGCCAAGGTTATGATTAATGATAAAAGAGCCGATGAGTTTAAAGAGGTACTGAATGGTTATATGCAGTACTTAACAAAGGCCATGGGAAAAGAGTATAAACCTATAGCCCTGGATGCCAAAGACAGTGATTTATTTAAAAATGACCCTAATCAACATGATAAAAAATTTGCTGAACTGAACTTTGAAAAGACGCCCCTAGGAGCTGTCTTAGCTACCCTTACCCAGTTTGGAACAGACATCGTCTATGCAGAGGCAGATTCCTTTGATATATTAGCAGGTAAACTAGGCGCAGGTGATGTCAAATTCGATAACATTTTCCCACTGGTTAAGCCACAATCTAACACTGTAGCTGCCGGTTCTACCTACGATGCAGAATTGCTCGTAGCAGCCTCTTCTTCTGCTATGGAACCAGAAATGACTATAGATGGTAGAAAAATACCTGTTAATGCAGGAGTAGGTAAAATCAGCTTCGTAGCAACACCAGGTAGCTATGACCAAAATGGGTTAGCTAAAAAAATCTTCAAGGCTGCCATTAAACTAAGAGTGCCAGGAGGAGAGTCTGTCATTACCAAGGACATAGAGTACTTTGTTGCTAAACCCGTTATACAAGTACAGTCTGCTGCTGTATCTGCCCTTTATCTGAATGCAGGTAACGAACTCGTTATACAAGTGCCAGCCTTAGGTGTTAACTATAACCCTACATTTAAAGCAGAGGGAGCTACAGTTGTATCAGGACAAGGAAAAGGATTAGTTACACTTATCCCTAATGCCAAGGAAGTCAAGCTTAGTGTATACAGTAATGGTAACTTCCTAGAGGCCATCAGCTTTAAGGTAAGAACCATCCCTAGACCAGAAATACAAGTTACTTCAGGAGGCAAACCCATTAATGAACGACAAGGAGTAACTGCTCCAGGTCCTAGAAAACTAGAAGTAAAAGTAATCCCTGATGAAAGCTTCCTGGTTTTCCTTCCAAAAGATGCCCGCTATAGAGTGGCAGAATGGGAAGTTACCTTAGCACGAGGTAGTAGACCCATCCAAATGAAGAAGGTAAGCAATCAACAAGAAGTGAACTTAAACGACTTTGCTGCCTTGGCCCAAGCAGGAGATAGGATCGTGGTTGAGGTTAAAAAAGTAGAAAGGTTGAATTATAAAAATGAAATAGAAATAGTCAACTTAGGTACTGTTGTTCACAATATTCCAATCAACTAATAAATTAAAGGAGTTATGAAGTTATTTTCTCGGTTGTCAATCATCTTGTTAAATCTTTTTTTCTTGCAGGTTGGCTCTTCTATGTCATTAGCATATGCACTTGGTGTTGATATGGACAACAATAGTCAACAGGGCGAAGTATCCTCTTCTCCCATAGGAAATGAGCAGCCCGCACGTAATAATAACGAGCAAGAAGAAAACAGCCCATACGCGGAGTACAATAAAAACTCTATTAAGCCTATTCCTGAGCCCCATATCTTATTCAGAAAAAGAATATGGAGACAGATATATCTGAAAGAAAGCAAGAACAAGCCTTTATTTGCTAGGAATAAAGAGATTACTAAGTTTATCATCCAAGGGGTTAAAGAAGGAATACTGCAACCTTATACAGATGAGACTTTTATGAAAGAAATGAGTAAAGAGCAGTTTTTAGAAAACTTAAAACTGCCACAAGAAGAAGGATTGTCAGAACAAGAGAAAGCATTGGGCTTTATCAATGAAGATAGTGGATGGGGCAACCAACAAAATGCCACGCCTACTAGCCAAGAGAAGGAGAAAGAAGTGGAATATTTTTTACCTAACCAAATAACAACCTTAGAGCTAGTAGAAGATTTAATATTTAACAAAGTAAACTCTAGCTTTGTAAATGATATACAAGCCATCACACTCATTCTTCCTGAGTATCTATTCCCTACTGGACTACGTAGACTTGTAGGGACATTCAAATACAAAGACTTGGCTGCCTACTTAGATAGCAAACCCAAAGAAGCATTGTGGATTAATGTCAAAAACAGTGCAGGCAATATGAAAATGACAGAAGCCGTAGAGTTAAGGCTGTTTGATTCTAGGATTATAAAAATAGAGAACCCAGATAATCTTACAGTGGAGGATATCTACAATAAGACACCCAAAGCCAGCTTACTGGCTTCCCAGGAACTAGAACGAGAACTCATAGAGTTAGATTATTTCTTGTGGGAGAACTAACCAAAAACAGTCGTTATTGCGAGGCCTCGCAGTGGCCGTAGCAACCCCCTTGTCACTGCGAGGCTCATGAGCCGTGACAGAGAGCGATCATTGTTGCGTAGGCCCGCAGGGCTAGAAGATAATCGGCTCCTGCCGAGTGACGACTATTTGTTACCTTCTGGTATCCATATAGCATCAACTAACTGTGGTGTGAGTGTTAACACCTCACTCCATTTAATCTAACCTGTGCTATCAAATTCCCAACGATCCATATAGCCCCAGTCAAAGAGCACAAAAAAATCTTTTTTGCTTCTGACTTTCACCTAGGATCTCAAAGTAACTTAGCTACTCAATCCCAAGAGCAATTAATCGTACACTGGTTAGATACCATCCAACCAGAAGCACATGCCTTATTCTTATTAGGAGATATTTTTGACTTTTGGTTTGAATATAAATACGTAATCCCCAAAGGATTTGTGAGGCTACAAAGTAAACTAGCTTCCTTTGCAGACCAGGGCATACCGGTGTATTTGTTTACCGGCAACCACGATTGCTGGATGCAAGATTACTTTCATCAAGAACTCCATATTCAGGTAATACATGGCAACGCCACCCTACGTATTGGACAAATAAGCATACTAGCGGGGCATGGGGATGAACTAGCTGGTAATTTCAGCTATCGACTATTGAGGCAATATGTTTATAACAACCCTTTCTTCCACACCATAGCTAAGCTTTTGCATCCAACGCTGCTATTTGCACTGCAAAAGTATGTGTCTAAGCTACCTCATAGAAAACGTACAAAAATAGATATTTACCTACCTGATAGGGACAATATTTTTCAATTTTGTAAAAAAAAAATAGAGCCTTATCAACATCACGACTACTATATATTTGGTCACTTGCATTTTCCTTATAGCAAACCTATCCACGAACACAGTGTCTATTACAACATAGGAGATTGGTTAACACATTGCTCTTATGGTGTTTTTGATGGGGTGGAATGTAGTTTGGTGAAAATTTAGCCTGCATAGAATTTTGTAGCAGTCTTGGGAATTACTTTAACACATAAAATTTTCGTCAGACAGAGTGTATTAAAACGCTTTCCTAATAGAAAGGAGCCCCATAAAAGGCGCGCCCGGCATTATAGACGAGATGAGACTCCGGTATTTGGACCTGTTTAAAAAGAATCAGCAATAGCATAAGGCTGTCAAAAATTGTTTATCACCTTAGGTGAAACTTATTTTTAAAAACTAGCTCATTTAGCTAGGTAAAGCTGACTACTGTATACTATTCATTATGGAATTATATCCACTAGCTCTACCTCAAAAATAAGGTTTGAGTGAGGCTTAATGTGTTGGTTTATGTCTAGCTCGCCATACGCTAATACAGAAGGTATAAATAGACGTGCTTTGGCATGTTTATTTAAGAGCTTGATACCTTCTTCAAATCCTTCTATCATACCTCTTTCTCCTATTCTGAATTCTATCGGTTCATAGGTCCTTCTTGCGTCGTACAAATTATTATTTTTCGCTACTTCTAGAATATTGGTATCAAACACTTGACCTGATAGGGTCTTTCCTATATAGTTGACCCGTACTGTATTACCTGGTTGTGGAGTATTCCCTTCACCAGAAGCGTCAATCACATATCTGAGTCCTGATTCAGTAGAAAGCGCTTTAATTTGCTGCTCTTTTAAGTGTTTATCTATGATTTCTATATCCTTAGGGAGCTGTTGGGCAGATTTTTGTTTTTTTTTGTTAACCATGTTCAGGTAGTGTTCTGCTTGTAATTTTTGAAATTCTTCTTCAGTGATAATATCCTTTAAGCACATGTACAAATATAAGGGTGTATCTTCTTGGAGTTGATGTTTTTCTGCTAGTCCTTCAAATTGAGCACCTAGCAGCTTTTTGGCAGCTATTTTAAAAATTATCTTATCGCCCTTTTCTAACATGCTAATAGCTTCATAAATTCCTCCGTCTGCTTGGTATAGCTTATCGTCATAGGTTACTACAATAAGCGAAGGACTGTCGCTAGAATTAAACAGTATATCTTTATCTTTTGTTTGATATGACATATCAAGGAGCAATAGCTGACCGTTGGTAGGTTTAGGTCCTTTTCCCTTGTGTTCTACCCTGTAGAAGAGGCCTGTATTGGTTTGTTTGAAAAGGGATTTATCACAACCCACTAGCAGGTTGATAAACAAGCTGGCTATAACAACCTGGTTGATGTACTTTTTAAGATTCTTTTGGGAGCTACTCATGTTTTTAATTAATTTGTTTACTTTATGCTAATACTTGTAATTTTACTATCTATAGCTTCTTGTAAGGACAAAGGTACTCTATCCTGACTTAATACGCTTGTAATAAATCCTACCGTACTTTAAATTCCGAAGCCTGTCGGAACCCTTTACTTCCCCTAACAAGGTTTACGAATCACCCACTTTAATCAGTAGAGTCTTTGGACCCCAAGCTTTATCTTCTATTATTTATTTTTCTCAAGTAATTTGAAACGTGTAGCGTTATATTTGGCAAATATATTCCCTTGATTAGCTGATTCTTTAGCGACTAGGTTGCATTCAAACCTAAGTTGCCACTACTTCGGTGCTAGAAAGGAGGGAAAGAAAATATTGACAACCTAGTAATGCTTCATGCTAACTGTCATAGACAGATACATAGCAAGCTAGGACAACAAATTACAGATGTTAGCAAACTGCCAGAGCCGTATGCGGCGTAAGTCGCTCGTACGGCTCTGCAGGAGGAGAGCGCTTAGCCCCTACCTACCCACTCAAGAATGTAAAGATCGAGCAGATTATGGAACATACCTTATCAAATACCTTTCTGAACAACTAAAACCCGAATTTGGAAGTGGTTTTTTCTTCCCGGCAACTATATTGGTACAGGCAATTTTACTGTGCATTTCCAATTGTGTCTACAGTGTGGACACAATTGAGTTGGAGTTAATATAAACTATTATTAAGCATTGACAATCAAGATAAAATAAAGTTCTACATTGCAGAAACGATCAAGAATAATTGGACAGTACGCCGGCTGTATTGGAATATTTGGAATTGAAAAGACAAACTTCATACTAGGTTATGTCCTTAAAGATGTTGATAAACTATAAATCAAATTTTACTATCTTAGAATGGTTATTTGTCATCGCTGCTAAAGAAGAAATCCCGTGGAAGGATTTTATGAAAACGTACTGCGGTTATTGTAATTACCAGCTCGCAGCCATAT
>CAZZEE010000031.1:0-9626 GCA_964652695.1 uncultured Cytophagales bacterium | reverse complement strand
GGTCAAATAAATCAAACGTACCATCTCCATGGCTTATCAATCCCCATGCTTCAGGGCCTACCTTTAACACAGCTAGCTTTTTGGTTTTGCTCTTGCTAAATCGACCTACCTCTTGTTTAACAGCATCTTCTGTGGTTAATATCTCCGGTTGTAGAAAGTTTGGGTCCAATGTGGTTTTATCTTGTTCAAGCTGTAACTTTTGTAGTACATCCGCAATGTCTGTTGATCGACTTTGTCGAGCGTCATTTGAAAAATCTTTCACATATAATCGAATACCTGCTTCTAAAATTTGATCCATTTTTTCAGGATGGTGGTGAAAATCAAGTGGCGGATTACTTTGTATTTCTTTTAACAAGAAGGTACCTACTATACAAGTACAGGAACCATTCCCTACAACATGATTTTTCTGAGCAGCTGGGTGAGTTTGTTGATTATATTTGCCAAATGTTACATGCCCTAATGGGATGGGATTTTCATTTTTTCGCGGATCTGGCAGTTGGTTTTTTATATCCTCCGAAGGCGAATGAGCACAGGTGTCGCAAGCTTGAAGTTGAAGTAAAGCTATTAATACAGTTAATGCAGCCTTACATAAGGCATTATAACTTTGATTTTTTGGTTTCATGATGTGTAAATAGTGGATGCCTGGTACCTTTCCAAGTTAGGTAATTATATGCAAATAAAATAGATTTAATAGGTGGTGCTGATAATTTTGGTACCTCTTCGCGGTATTGATCTCGGCTGCCAACTTGACAATAAAGATATACTGGCAGAAAAATTGATTAGAGGTAGTACCATACGTAAAAAGATGCTTAATAGCTTATACACTCAAAAACTATGAAAGAAAATCATTCATCTAATAACGCTCCTGTAAACAATGGACAAACACATGAACCAGCTGATAGCCATCAGTCACAATCAAAAGAAGCGCCTACATTACCTCAACAGGATCATGCTGCTCAAGCTTCATCCCAACCTACTGTAGCGCCCGAATCGGATATTCAGCAAGCTTTAGAAAAAGCACAAGCAGAGTTAGCAACAGCCAATGATAAGTATATAAGGCTATATGCTGAGTTTGAGAATTTTAGGAAAAGGACTATCCAAGAGCGCACCTCACTCGTAGAAACAGCAGGTGAAAAATTACTCCAGCAGCTTTTGCCTATTCTAGATGACTTTGAAAGGGCGCTAGTGGCATTACGTCAGGAAAATGTATCTTTGGAAGCTGTAGAAGAAGGGGTGCAGCTCATTCATGACAAAATGATCCGCTTTTTTGAGCAAGCTGGCGTTCAGCCTATGCCGGTGGAGAAAGGCAGTTTCTTTAATGCAGAACTTCATGAGGCAATTACTAAAACACCTGTGGCAGATAAAGCTTTGCATGATAGGGTTATTGATGTGGTCGAAAAAGGGTATATGTTGAAAAGCAAGGTGTTGCGATATGCAAAAGTTATAATAGGGGAATAATGGCAAAAAGAGATTATTACGAAGTATTAGGCGTCAAACGTGCTGCTACAGCTGAAGAAATTAAAAAAGCATATCGGCAGCTAGCGTTAAAGTACCATCCTGATAAGAACCCAGACAATCCCAAGGCTGAAGAACAGTTTAAAGAACTAGCAGAAGCCTATGAGGTATTGAGCGATCCAGCAAAAAGGCAGCAATATGATCACCTAGGCCATGAAGGTATGCGTGGACAAGCGTATGGAAACTCTCAAAATTACCGTGCTGAAGATGTATTCAGTCGGTATGGCGATATGTTTGAAGGTACGCCTTTTGAGAGTTTCTTTCAAGGATCACGCTCACATGCACAGTCGAGAGTCCGTCAAGGCAGCGATCTACAAATTAAGCTTAAATTAACTTTACAAGAGATTGCTACAGGTGTTGAGAAGAAGATTAAGATCAAGCGATATGTTACTTGTAAAGCTTGTGGGGGGAATGGAGCTCAGCATGGAACTACCCTATCAACGTGTTCCACTTGTAAAGGAACAGGAGAAATACGTAGGGTCACGAATACCCTCTTGGGGCAGGTGATGACCCAATCTGTCTGCAATGTATGTCATGGAACTGGAAAGACCATTACAACTCCTTGTGATACTTGTAAGGGGGAGGGTAGGGTATATGCAGAAGAGATCATTACTATCAAAATCCCTGCAGGAGTCAGGCAAGGCATGCAACTCTCCATGCGAGGGAATGGGAATGTGCCACCACAAGGAGGCATTCCAGGCGATCTAATCATTGTCATCGAGGAAAAAGAAGATGCTTTCCTTAAACGAGAAGGAAACAATGTTTATTACCAACTGTATATTAGCTTCCTAGAGGCTGTTTTTGGCGTGGAGAAAGAGGTGCCTACCTTACAGGGAGCTACTAAAATTAAACTAGAACCAGGCACCCAAAGTGGAAAGATATTGCGGCTACGTGGCAAAGGGATTAAAGACATAGAAGGATATGGACAAGGGGATCAGCTGATCCATATTCAAATATGGACACCAGAAAAACTGACCAAAGAAGAAAAAGCAACCCTTGAAACACTCCAAAACTCTCCTAACTTTGTACCACAGCCTGGGAAGCAAGAAAAAAACTTCTTTGAGAAGTTTAAGTCGCTGTTTAGGGATTAGTTGAGACAGTCGCTCGGCTCCTGCCGAGTGACGACTAATATGCTGGCACAAGCGAGGAAGCTTGCGCCAGGGGTGAGTGACAGTTAATAAAGTATCAGCGATGGCCTCTGTTAATATAGTTGAATGATGGATTTTCTGAACAGCTTATTGGATATCTTCGTGTAACAGTGTAACTTACCAGGGTCTATCCAATTTCCGTTTTAAGAAATCTATATGAAAGAAATAACTATTCAAATACCAGATACTAGAGTTGATTTTTTTTAGAACTCCTCAATCAATTAGGTGTCCAGCCTAGTGCAATACAAGAAGACGAAAAGATAGTATCCACACAAGACGATGATATGTTTATACCTGATTGGCACAAAGAAATTGTGATGGAATGCATTAAAAAGAATACAGGAGATCCTACACGTATGCTTGATTGGGATGAAGTTCGTCATAGTTTTAAGTTTAAATAATGTATTTCAAAGTACGTATTGGTCCAGAGGCATACCAACATATACAACAGGGCATTGATTGGTATAATCAACAGGTGGAAAATCTAGGGTATAAATTTTATGAGGAGATAGAGAAGACATTAGAGCTTATTCCAACTAATCCATATTTTCAAGTTCGTTATGGCCAGGTGCGATGTATCCGCCTTAAACGATTTCCTTATCTAGTACATTTTACT
Source organism: uncultured Cytophagales bacterium (assembly GCA_964652695.1). GTDB lineage: Bacteria > Bacteroidota > Bacteroidia > Cytophagales > Amoebophilaceae > Amoebophilus. The sequence continues at coordinate 6,347 of CAZZEE010000031.1, read as the reverse complement.
ATTTAGGAATCAGACCAAACTATTTTTGTACGATCTATATTTCATACTTCGAGAGATCCTAAATTTTGAAAAAATAAGGGGCAATATGTGCGTCTGTAATACTATTCTATGTTTGAAAATTTAACCAATAGCATCACTCGTGCTATACAGAACCTACGCGGTCACGGTAAGATTACCGAGATCAATGTGGCCAGCACTGTCAAAGAAATCAGGCAAGCCCTCATTCAGGCAGATGTCAACTACAAGATAGCTAAACAAATTACTGATGAGATCAAAGCCCAAGTACTCGGTAAAAATGTGCTTACATCGGTGTCGCCTGGACAGCTCTTTACCAAGGTAGTTAGCGATGAGCTGGCGAAGATTATGGGGAGCGAGAAGGCTAGTATTAACTTAGCTGGCCATCCTGCTATTATCTTGATGGCAGGGCTACAAGGATCTGGTAAAACTACCTTTTCTGCTAAACTAGCCAATTACCTTAAAAATCAACATAAGAACGTTCTTTTGGTAGCTTGTGATGTCTACAGGCCTGCTGCTACTGAGCAACTACAAATATTGGCGCAACAGATGGGTATAGAAGTGTTTGCGAAAGCTGGTTCTACCAATGTGCTGCAGATTGCCCAAGAAGCCATTGAGCATGCTAAACAAACAAACAAACAAGTTGTTATCATCGATACAGCCGGTCGCCAGACAGTAGATATAGCCATGATGCAAGAGATCAAGTCCTTGCAAAACTTTATTCAGCCTTCAGAAACCTTGTTTGTTGTAGATGCCATGACCGGACAGGACGCGGTTACTACTGCCCAAGCCTTTCATGAGCAGTTGAACTTGGATGGCATTGTCCTCACTAAGCTAGATGGTGATACGCGGGGGGGGGCAGCCCTTTCTATACGGGCTGTGGTAGACAGACCTATTAAATTTATAGGTACTGGAGAAAAGGTCACGGACTTAGACATATTTTACCCTGATAGGATGGCGCAGCGTATCCTAGGTATGGGGGATGTCATATCTTTGGTAGAACGCGCAGAGCAGGTATATGATGAACAGCAAGCTAGGAAACTAAGCCAGAAGCTCCGCAAGAATCAATTTGACTTCAATGATTTTCTGGAGCAGATTCAGCAGATTAAAAAGATGGGTAATCTTCAAGAGCTGGTTGCCATGGTTCCTGGCATGGGTAGTAGTGCTGATAACATGGCTCGAGCAGGAGAGACCAACTTTAAAGCCTTTGAAACCATCATTTATTCTATGACTCCACAAGAACGTGCACACCCTCATCTAGTCAACGTAAGTAGAAGAATGCGGATAGCCGCTGGTAGTGGCACCTCTACACAGGAGGTAAATAGGGTAATCAAACACTTTGAGGGTATGAGTCAGCTCATGAAACAGGCCCAAAAAGGAGGGATGCAGCAGATGATGAAACTTATTCAAGGCAGAAACAGTAGGTAATTCAAAATAGCTACTTGATACCACCCAGGCATGATTATACCATTCCGTTAGGAATATTTCTGCTTCCACTAACGCTACTTTGAGGTCATGTATCTTGTTAAAAATAGTGCCTTATCGTAACTTTGTGCTATATATTTATTGTCGACTACACCTATGGAGAATAATCAAGAAGAACAAGCAGAAGAAGCTGATACAAATCATCGGAAGCTACTCCGGTATTTATGGCTTTCTTTTGCAGGTATCCTAGTTGCCCTACCCATTTACATCTATACTGTCCAAATTAATCTATTTAACTTATATGGCGATTTGCCTTCCATCGCTGTCTTAGAAAATCCCAAAAGTGACCTAACATCAGAACTATACGCAGCAGATGGTGTGCTGCTAGGTAAGTATTTTAGGTATAACCGAAGTCCTGTCACTTATTCGGAGATCTCCAAGAATTTAATTAATGCCTTATTAGCTACTGAAGATTATCAATTTGAGAAACATCCTGGAATTTACCTAACGGGTATTGCCCGTGCCTTTATTTTATCGGTGCTATTGCAACAGAATAAGGGAGGGGGGAGCACGCTTACCCAACAGCTAGCCAAAAACCTTTTCAAGACCCGGAGTGAGCAGTATCAAGGGCTCCTGAGTAAAGTTCCTTTGATCAAGACGGTTATTATCAAGACTAAAGAATGGATTGTTTCTATTAAACTAGAACGGGAATATACTAAGAAAGAGATTATCACCATGTATCTCAACACTGTTGCGTTTGGTAATAATGCCTATGGTGTTAAGGTTGCTGCTAAGACATTCTTTAATACTGCGCCAGATGCGTTGAAAGTAGAACAAGCTGCTTTACTAGTAGGCATATTAAGGGCTCCTTCTTATTATAATCCTGTTCGCCACCCTCAAAGGGCGCTTCAAAGACGTAACATCGTATTGGCACAGCTGTGTAAGTATAATTTTATAACAGCAGAAGATTATGAAGCTCTTAAGCAAAAGCCGATCGAGCTACAGTATAAGGTAGAAGATCACAATCAGGGGTTAGCTACCTACTTTCGATCTGCTATCAGGGATTTTTTGTTAGCCTGGACCCAGGCGCATGGGTATGATTTATTTGAAGATGGATTAAAAATTTATACTACTATTGACAGTCGTTTGCAAAAGCATGCCGAGGAAGTAATGTTCGAGCACATGCGGGTATTACAAACAAAGTTTGAGCAGCATTGGGGAGATCAGAATCCATGGAGAGATAAGTATGGTAGAGAGATACTTGACTTCATAGAAAATGAAGCGAAGAGGACAGATATATATAAAGAGTTGTTGCAAGAGTATGGACCTGAACAGGTAGATGAACATATGAAAAAGCCCAGGCTAACCAAGTTATTTTCTTGGGATGGTGAGCGAGAAGTGATGATCAGTCCCATAGATGCTATCAAGTATAATAAAAGGCTTCTTCATGCAGGACTCATGGCCATGGACCCACATACAGGTCATATTAAAGCGTGGGTAGGCGGTATTAACTTTGCGCATTTCAAATATGATCATGTCATGCAAGGGAAACGGCAACCAGGCTCAGCTTTCAAACCAATCCCTTATGCAGCTGCTATCGATAACGGTTATTCACCTTCTTATGAAGTCATAGATGCGCCAGTGACCTTTAAAATACCAGGCGGTACTTGGACAGCTAAAAATTCAAATGATATATACACAGGGCAAAAAATGACTTTGCGGCAAGCTTTGGCTAAATCTGTCAACTCCGTTACTGCTTACTTGACCAAGCAACTAGGACCTGAGTTGGTAGCAGATTATGCTAGAAGACTGGGCATTAAAAGCCCCATGGTTCCTGTACCGGCTTTGTGCTTAGGATCTAGTGATCTATCTGTTTATGAGTTGACAGGAGCTTATAGCACCTTTATGAATAAAGGTATCTGGACAGAACCCTTATATATCACTCGTATTGAAGATAAATATGGGCGTGTCCTAGAAGTGTTTGTACCCGAAAAGAAAGAAGCCATTAGTGAAGAGACAGCGAACCAGATGATCTATATGCTCAAAGGTGCGATTGAAGAAAATGGCACTTTCCGAGGGCTGAGTAAGGCCATGAAAGAGGGAAATGAGATTTGTGGTAAGACGGGGACAACGTCCAACCACTCTGATGCATGGTGCGTTGGCATGGCCAAAGACTTATGCACAGGTGTTTGGGTAGGTGGGGAGAATAGAAGTATCCATTTTAGAACCATGGACCTCGGGCAAGGGGCCGTTATGGCAAGGCCTATTTGGGAAAAATTTATGTTACGCCTCTATGAGGACCCTGCTTTACCTTATCAAAAAGGACCATTATCGGCTTCTTCAGCAGTACAAATAAAAAAGGGGCCTGCTGTATTAACTACAGCAACAGAAGAAAAAACAACGCCCTTGAACTCGAATAGTGCAGAAAAACTTGATGAACCAATACTAGATGAAGATCAACAAGGAGCTAATCCAGAGAAGGACGTCCACGTTGATGCCAATGAAGTTTTATAACAATATACACTGATGACACATTTACTTACATGCAAGGGGAATGAAGAGCCTCCTTCCCCGTCGAACATGGTTGCAGGAATCTACTTCTGCAACCCCATGAATTATTCACCTATATGCTTGGATTTTAAGTAATATGAGAAATCCATATTTTAACCTCCTCCGTTCTGTATGGCAGTATGGCTTGCCTTGGAGGCGTACCATTATAGGGTATTATGTTGCCTATATTGTAGCCCGTTCTGTTAAAAACTTAACGCCTTATGCTTTTGGTCGCGCTATTAATCTGCTACAACACTTTAAGCCAGAACTATTGAACGAAGTAATATATTGGCTAATCATTGGCGTAAGCGTCATACTTGGTTTCTGGGTATTGCATGGTCCCGCCCGAATTATTGAACGTACCGTCGCTCTGAAGATACAACAAGCTTTTGAGTTGAATTTTTATGAAAAACTATCAAAACTCCCACTGAAGTGGCACCAAGAACACCACTCTGGGGATACGGTGACGCGCTTACATCGCGCTTCTACGTCTCTCTATGACTTTGCAGAAGATCAGTTCCTTTATATCCAAACCATCGTTACATTCTTTACTTCAGTAGGATTCTTGTTGTGGATCTCTGTGCCCATAGGCTTATTAAGCCTTGCCACAGCAACCATCATAGTAGTTATTATCCTGGTTTTTGACCGCACACTCATTCGATTGTATGATCAACAGAATGAAGTCGAAAATAAAGCTAAGTCCGTTTTGTTTGATTATCTGAATAATATGACTACCGTGTTGACTTTACGACTTGCAAAATCAACGCACCAGAGTTTGGGAAATCGTCTCAAACTCATGTGGCCTTTCTTTAAAAAGGAGATTGTGCTCAATGAAGTCAAATGGTTTTCGATGGATACTTTCCTAGCGGTAGCTCAAACGGCTCTTTTAATCAGTTATCTGTACTATACCTTGCATACAACAGGGACAATCATGATTGGTGTAATAATCATGATCTTTCAATACCAATTAGACTTAAGTAAGGTATTTTCTGAACTTAGTGTTCACTATAGTCGATTGGTGCACATGGATACAGATATACAAGGGTTAAAACAGATCTGGAAGGATGTAGAGAAGTTTACGCATCAATCGTCAGCAATAGAAACAGCGGGTATCCAGCAATGGCAGAGTATCCACATACAAGGGCTGCGCTTTCAACATAACCAGAATCTTGAAAAGCTTCCTACTTTTGATCAACTGAACTTTACCATCCAACGAGGGGAGAAGATTGCGCTCATTGGTTTAAGTGGGGGTGGTAAGAGTACGTTGCTGAACCTTTTAGGTGGGTTATATACGCCTTCTTATGTGAAGTTGGTAATTGATAATAACATTTCTTTTGAAGAATTGGGCCCTTTACGGGATATCGCTACGCTTATTGCTCAAGATCCAGAAATATTTGAAAATACGGTTGCTTTTAATATCACCATGGGATTACCTATCAAACCAGAGGAATTAGCATATGTGATGCAATTAGCGAGTTTTACCCCTGTATTAGAGAAATTACAAGATGGGTTAGAAACCTATATCTATGAAAAAGGGCTTAATCTTTCTGTAGGCCAAAAGCAACGTTTGTCATTGGCGCGTGGGTTATTTGCAGCTCGCTTTAGTTCATTGATTCTCATGGATGAACCTACCTCTAGCATAGACTTGCAAACAGAGAAAGAGATTTTGTCGGGGGTCATTCAGGCTTTCCCTGCCGCTAGTATCATCATCTCCTTACATCGACTACACCTTTTACCTATTTTTGACCGTGTTATCATGTTGGGTAAAGAAGGAATTATAGCGGATGGAACTACTAATAAATTATTGCATGAGCCAGGGCCTATCAGGGAATTATGGCAAAAATATCAGTCCCCTTAAGAAACATGAATAGTCTTCTTGCGTAATTTAAAATGCTAAACATTATTACGGGTTGAAAACCTACTTTTTACGTCTAATCACATCTTATACCACTGCTGGATCCTCGCAAAGGCGAGGATCCAGGGTGTGTGGGTGTAATTACGCAAGAAGTCTAATAGACATATATGCAAGTAAGCTGAATAATAGACTTACCGCGAAATGGTTTTAATGTATGAAAAAGGGTCAAAAGGCTATTTAAAACCTCCACCTAATATGTGGGTATTGTTCTTTTAATGTTTGTTCGGTTTCAGCACCTATTTGATTACCATATAAATGAAGCGTATGTACCTGAGAGCCTTTTAAGTGTTTAGCTAACTCTATAGCTCCTGCATCCCCTATTTGATTATGTCTTAAATTAAGCGTATGTACATGAGTGTCTTTTAAGTGTTTAGCTAGCTCTATAGTTCCTGCAGCTCCTATTTGATTACCTCCTAAATTAAGCGTCTGTACATGAGTGCCT
>CAZZEE010000030.1:0-9649 GCA_964652695.1 uncultured Cytophagales bacterium | reverse complement strand
TTGGGCTACGTTTTAATTTAATTGCTGCTATTTATAATTTAGAACTAATCCAATAAGTTTTGAAAGAGGTCTATTGGGATTTTTTAAGCGGAAGTATTGTTTCCCCATGCGATATGTGCTATTTTTAAGCGTTCTAAAATTCGCCAGATCGAACTTTAGAACGTTCCAAAATTCGATACATGATATTTTGGAACAACTTACACTGGGATAATCTTACAAGAATGCCTATTTATCAGCGTACTTATATTACTGCTCTCCAAAGTATTCTTACAGAGCAGAACATCATGCTATTCCTTATGGGAGCAAGACAGGTTGGCAAGACCACGATATCACAGCTCCTTGCAGATTTATATACAGAGAAAATATATTTGAATTGGGATATAGATGAACATCGTTCACAAATACTTACAGGGCAAAAGTTTATTGAACGCATTTTTCCGCTTCGGCGTACTGTGCCTAAGCCCTTGGTTATCTTTGATGAGTTACATAAATACAAAGAGTGGAAGAATTATCTCAAGGGTTTTTACGATTTATATAAAAACGAATACCATATTGTTGTAACTGGAAGTGCACGTTTAAATATCTTTCAAGAAGGAGGAGATAGTCTGATGGGGCGTTACTTGCCTTTTACTATACATCCTTTTTCTATTGCTGAGTTAAACCATTATCCTATTAACCATTTATTTCGTGATCCATTCCAAGTACCAGCAATAGAGGTACAGGCATTGTATGATTTTGGAGGTTTCCCAGCGCCCTTCCTACAACGTAAAAAGACTATTTACCAGCAATGGAAAGGTACTAGAAGGTCCCAACTATTTCGGGAAGATATAAGGAGCCTTACCAGTATCCATGAGATCTCACAATTAGAGCTTTGCGCTGAGTTACTTGGATACCAGTCTGGTAATATGTTAAACCGTGCTACTATAGCTACCAAGCTACGTGTCAGTGCATCTACCATCAGCAGGTGGGTAGAGACTTTGAAGGAATTTTATTATATTTTTACCATTCCTCCCTGGTCGCACAATATTCCTCATTCGCTTGTCAAAGAGCCAAAAGTATACTTGGTCGACTGGTCATTGGTGGCTGATCCTGGTGCTCGGTTTGAGAACTTTGTAGCTTGCCATTTGAAGAAAGCTGTTGATTTTTGGAATGAACAAGGGCTCGGAACATTTGATATGTATTTTCTGAGGGACAAGCGACAACGTGAGGTTGACTTTTTGGTTATCCGGGATGAACAGCCCTGGTTAATGGTTGAAGCAAAAACCAGCGAGCAATCTCTTACAGCTGCCATGCATTATTATAAAGAGAAAACAGGGGCTCCATTTGCTTTTCAGGTAACCAAAGACATGCCTTATGTACAGCATGATTGTTTTGCTCAAGAAGGTATGTGGATAGTTCCTGCGACCACCTTTTTGTCACAACTTGTATGATATTATGATATTAAAAGAGTTAACGTTCCCAATCTCTTCTTAGAAAATTTATCGGTGGGGTCAGCGGGATCGGAAGTAGTGGCGCCGGAAGAAGCTTCCGACACTCCAGTGGGGTCAGAAGAATTCCCCGGCTCCCCTCCTAAATCTACCAATATGAATAACCACAATATATATCCACACTGCTGGACACCGCAGCTAGTCAGACAACAGTTTCCTAGCTTAGAACAGCGTGTACATGGCGCTAAGCCCCTTATATACCTCGATAATGCGGCTACCACGCAGAAGCCACAGGCTGTCCTAGATGCATTGGTTGCGTATTATCATACAAGTGATGCGAATGTGCATCGAGCAATGCATGCTTTAGCAGAAAGAGCTACAAATGCCTTGGAAGAAACACGCAAGGCTGTGCAGCAATTTATTCATGCCCAGGACGCAGCAGAGATTGTCTTTACCTCAGGTACTACTGCTAGTATCAACTTGGTAGCTAGTAGTTATGGGCAGCGTTTCATACAACCAGGTGATGAGATTATTATCTCGGAGATGGAGCATCATGCCAACATAGTTCCTTGGCAGTTATTGTGCGAAGCAAAGGGTGCTCACCTCCAAGTGATCCCTATTGATGATCAAGGAGTGCTTATCATGTCTGAATTTGAGAAGCTGTTGAGTTCTAAGACCAAGCTCGTAGCCATTACCTATGTGTCCAATAACTTAGGAACTGTGAATCCTATAGCTGAGATTGTTAAGCAAGCGCATGGAGCTGGCGCTGTGGTCTTGGTAGATGCTGCCCAGGCTATGCCTCATATGCCTATTGATGTACAAAGCCTTGATTGTGACTTCTTAGCTTTTTCCGCTCATAAGATGTATGGGCCTACTGGTGTAGGAGTCTTGTATGGCAAAAGGGCTATCCTAGAAAGTATGCCTCCTTATCAAGGGGGGGGGGAGATGATCAAAAAGGTGACCTTATCAAAGAGCACTTACAATGAGCTTCCTTATAAATTTGAAGCAGGAACGCCTAATATTGCCAATATCATTGCCTTTCGAGCAGCCTTGGAGTTGATACAATCTATCGGATGGCCTTATATTACAAAGCATGAAAAGAGTTTAATGGATTATGCTCATAGCCTTCTAGGTGAGTTAGGTCACGTGAAACTTATAAACACTGCTCTTAACAAAGTAGGCATTATTGCGTTGAATATACCTACTATACATCATTTGGATGTCGGGATGCTATTGGATGCACAAGGAATAGCCGTTCGTACTGGTCATGGCTGTGCGCAGCCGCTGATGGAACGATTGGGCATAGAGGGAATAGTGCGTGCCTCTATAGGTATCTACAATATGGAAGAAGAAATTGCTTATCTTGCAGAAAAAATAGCTCAGTTGATTCGTTATTAGGAGTCTTGAGAGGATTGCCACGGCCTTTTAAGCCTGGCAAGGACGTTCTCGAAAACACTATTCATTAAATGCCTACTATGACATCCGTACCACCCTTATCTCCCCATAATATACAACAAGAGATCATCCAAGAATTCCAATTTTTAGAAGAAGATAGGGAGGCCATGTTGCATTACCTGATGGAGCTAGGGGAGAAGCTACCCCCATTTCCAGCTATTGATAAAACTGAATCAAACAAAATACAAGGATGCATGTCTACTGTTTGGTTAAGCTGTAAGCCAGAGGGAGATAAGCTGTATTTTCAAGCCGATAGCAACACTGCCATTACTAAAGGGCTCATTAGTCTGTTGGTCCGTGTATTATCTGGACAGTCTATATCCACCATTTTACATACAGATCTTTACTTCTTAGAGCAGATAGGCATGCACCAGCTGATTGGTTCTCAAAGGGCTAGTGGTTTAGCTAGCATGATCCAGGAGATCAAGAAGCTAGCAGAAGTGCAGCAATCTTTAGCAGCTACACACCATGAAATCCCTGGGGTTCCCCATGACTCATTAAAAGAGCAAGTCATAGAGGCTATTAAAGAAGTTCATGACCCCGAGATTCCTGTTAATATCTATGAACTTGGATTGATTTATGAAGTGAATATCTATCCTATCAACAATGTGCATATCCTCATGACGCTTACTTCACCAAATTGTCCAGCCGCTGAGTTGATACCCAGCCAAGTAGAAAGTAATATAAAAGCCTTAGAAGGAGTAAACGCAGTACAAGTAGAGATTACCTTTGATCCACCTTATACCACAGATCGGATGTCTGAAGCAGCTAAGTTGGAGTTGGGATTCTTATAAGAGGCTGTCTAAAAAGCTCATGTAGATAAGGGTAGCCCTATTGAATGCAGAGATAAACGAGCTAAAAGACCCGTCTTTGGAAAAATGGCGTAGTGGTGTAGGGAGCTCACTCCCTACACTCAATGGTGCCAGGAGTAGCTCCTGGCACCCCAAGTAGCGCTCCTTGGGGGAAGAGAACAAGAGCAGTGTGATGGCTTTTGCAGCTTTAGTTTGGCATCAACAAAGCGGTGGCAGGAATTACTTCCTGCCACTCCGAAATGTCTTTGCGAGGCCCTTTGGGCCTCGCAATCGCTTCAATAGGTGCATAGGGAGTTTATTTTAGGCATTTTTCCAGCAGCGGAGACTTTTTTGAATACTTGTTGGGTGGTGACAAAAAGTAGGTCGTCGAAGACAAAGCTTGCTATAACACGTTTAACTACTTTAAAACCTGTATGGTTATTCAGGCAATTGCTAAATGAAACATATAAGCCTGATCGCTTACAAATTTATTAACAATAATGCTTTATGTGTGTAAATTTCTCTACAAATTATTTAAGAAACTTCTTGTTATCTCTAGTGTTTTTATGTGTGGGGTTATTAATGATCGTTTCCTGCAAATGCACGAATCCTAAACTTCCAGCTAACAAGAAACCTAGTACCAATAGGCAAGAAGAGCCAATATTACCTACAGCTCATCTCGTACTCAGTAGTAATAGAAGCAACTTAGAGAAGGATCAGACTACCTTTGAAATCTTTATTAAGAACGAAAGCGATGCTATTGCTAAGCTAGCTGAGTATGATTTGAAGGTAAACTTACAAGAAGATGGAGGACCTGGCAGCACTTTAACATATACAGATGCTACCCATAATATCCATCCTGCCTTGTCTATTCAGCAACCTCTCTCCCGCATCCTTCAACAAGACACGCTCCAAAAAGGGAATGCGCTATTACGTATACCTTTCCAGCTGCAACCCTTACCTGGTGTTAAAAAAATAATTATAACCTTACTGCTTGAGCATCAGCATAAAAAAGACCAAGTAATTCCCTTAACCGTTAGTTGGGATAGGTTAGCTGCTATTACTGATGCAATGATCCAATTAGCGCATGATAAAAATTATCCCATGTTATCAGAGGTACTTGCTAGACTTCAAAGAGGAGAAGTAATAGATGTAGGGCTATACTGGTGGGTTTACTAAGGCTACACCTTTACATGACGCCGTAGAACTAGGAGACCTAGCGATCTTCAATATTCTGTTGGAAAGAGGAGCAGAAATTAATGTCAAGGGTACCTATGAAGCTACCCCACTTCATTGGGCTGCCCAGCGTGGTCATCTAGCAATAACTCAAAAGCTAATTGAAAAAGGAGCCAATTTAAATGCAAAATCATTAGTTAGGCAAACTCCCTTAATTACAGCTATTTCCTCCCAGCGTACCCAAGTAGCCCAAGTGCTCATAGAAAAATTAAATTCAGACCAATTAAATGAAAAAAATGCATATGGAGAGACTGCTATATACTTTGCTGCCTTGCATCAACAAGATGAAACAGCTGATGCATTGCTCAAAAAGCTAGATCTTAGCCAAGTACATGAAAAAAATCACCAAGATAATACTATCCTTGTCTGGGCGATTAGCAAGGGACTTACAGACTTAGCTTCAGCAGTCATAAAGAATTCGAATAAATTGCAGCTTCATAATCCAGTGCAAGGTCCCAGGCCTTTAGACTTCGCTATCAGCAACAAAAATGTTACCATAGCTCTGCAATTAATAGAAAAGCTAGATGTAGCCCAGCTCAATCAAGGAAATACAGCACTGCAAGGTTTTACCCCTCTACATATGGCTGTTGTTTCTGAACAAATAAATATAGTAGAGGCACTCCTCCAAAAAAGAGTAGACAAAAATGTTACCAATGATAAGTGAGAAACACCTTTGGACCTAGCCAAATCTTTGGAAATGAGGGATCTATTGACAAAACCTTAAGAGAATTAGGATAACGACCAAGGAGGATTAACCTACAATAGGGTAGGTTCAAGTTATACCAACTGTGTAACTCAAATGCTTGAGAAATATCTATAAATTTTGTAAATTATCTTGTGGCTTTCAAACAATAGCTAGTTTAATAACTGACTAGTACACCATTTAGATATGATATATATCAAGCAACTTTTATACGCTGTTTATCAAGGAACCAACATAGTCTTATTAGCTCTATTAATCATTGCTTGTGAGGGGCAATATGTAGAGAATGAAGAAGGTGATCCATTCTCTAAGAAAGAAGTTACCACTCCTATTACACAAGAAATGATTGACCTTGCCAATAGCAAGGGGAAGAAGGAGCTAGCTAATTTGCTTGCTAATCTGAAAAATGGGGAAAAAATAAAGGTTGATCCAAAATTAATAACTCAAGCTATAAAAATAGGAAGCCAAGATATGGTTAAGTTTTTGCTAGAAAGGCTAGAAAAAGAGGTAGTTATTGATCAACCAGTAGATGAGAAAACAAGTTTAGAAATTTTACGGTCGGCTGTTGATGCAAACATGTTACCTATTGTCCAGTTACTACTTAAAAAGGGTGTAGACCCATATAAGGGTCACGGGGAGGGTAAAACACCTCCTTTTGTTGAGGCCATTAAAAAAGGCTATACAGAGATAGCACTAGCTATCGTAGAAAACTCCGACAGATCACAACTTGTAAAAAGGTTCGGGCAAACAAAGACCAGCCCTTTAGAGCGAGCTATCATAAATAAAAATGAACTAGTAGCACTTAGAATTATAGACAAGCTAGATACAACTCAGTTAAATAACAACGAAAATAGTTCTAAATCAACACCTTTACATACAGCCGTTAAAAACGATATGTTAGAGGTAGTGAGCGCACTTATTAAGAAAGAGGTCAATAAAAATATAAAAGATAAAGATGGTAAAACGCCTATAGACTATGCAGATAATAAGGAAATGAAAGACTTGCTAAAGTTATTATAAAAGAAAGATAAATTGTTGTTGGTAAATCTTCCTAAACTAGCTAACTTCAAAAGACTTATTCTAGTTAAATGATATACATTAACCTACATTAACCTACATACACCATCTAATATGTATCCAGAAGAATTAATTACCATCATGGAAGCTGAGTTGACAGACGTAGGCTTTGTACCTTTAAAAACTAAACAACAAGTAAACGATCATTTTGAAAATCACCAAGGGACTACCTTGCTCGTGGTTAATTCCATGTGTGGTTGTGCAGGACCTGATGCGCGTATGGGTGCTATAGAGGCATTAGCTACTACTCAGCACCAGCCAGAACATTTAGTGACTGTCTTCCCAGGTATAGATGAAGAAGCTGCCCTAGCTATTCAGCAATATATCCAACCTTATCCATTATCTTCACCTGCTATTGCAGTCATCAAAGATGGCGAGGTAGTCCACTTCATGGAGCGCCATCAGATCAAAGGAAAACCGGCTGAGCTAGTTGCAGCAGAGTTATCAGAAGGATTGGTAGAGAGCTGCGACGTTGGTCATCCTGATATCCATGACTTTGGTCATGATCACCACCATGGTACTTGTTGCTAGTTAGAAAGTTTGAGGAACTAAGTGTATATTTGAGCTCATAGCTATATCAACAGTGTCGTAACAGCCCATCATACCAGTATTTGTCACTTGCCTAGAGCTGAGCAAATATTTAGAGAAGTTTGATATTGATAAAATTCACTAATTAATAACCGACTATGCACTTAAAAATTGGAGACCCAGCACCTGCTTTTGTAGGTAAAGACCAATATGGTAAAACTATTCAACTAGCCGATTTTGTAGGCAAAAAGTTGGTGCTTTACTTTTATCCCAAAGACAATACGCCCGGTTGCACAGCACAAGCTTGTAACCTACGAGACAACTACCAGGCTTTACAGGCTGCAGGTTATGAGATTATAGGGCTAAGTAGTGATAATGAAGCGTCTCACCAAAAGTTTATTAACCAATATAACCTTCCCTTTAGATTGATTGCAGATACGGATCACAAGATCCAGGAGCAATATGGCGTATGGGTACAAAAGACGATGTTTTGGAAAAAGTATTGGGGAACTGCCCGTACCACTTTCTTGATCGATGAAAAGGGAAAAATTGAAAAAATCATTGAAGAGGTAAAGACTGGGCAACATACTACGCAGATATTGTGAGAGTAGTTTTTAATGGGCTGTTACTGGATTCTCTAAGTAGTTTTACTCCTCGATTGTCATTATCTCATCAGCATCCTGCTGATACGGCTTAGTTCACTACTTTTGAGGCGCTAAGAAAGCTTGCGTCAGTTTAGTAGCTATTTTTTTTAACAACTTCTCATGGCTATTTCCTAATAAGTTCAAGATTTTTCTTGAGAATTTTCCAATGCTCTTCATACTGTTCCCTAATCTCTTTTTTTTCAGGCTCTTTAGTCTCTTTCATCATCGCTTGGTTCATCCGCTCTTTCCAAATCTCTTGCATACGCTTTTCATCTGGTAGGGGTACCCCTATAATCTTGAATGCTTGCTCGGCAGATTGTATGACTGGCTCATCCATAGCATTTATAAGGCCAATGTACCTTGCCTGCGCTTTATGGATATTATCTTCTGTGACTTCAAATTGGTAGCGCTCTTTCACTGTGGTTAAGATCTTTAACCATTCTGCATTACATTTCTTTATTTTTTCTACTTGGGAGGTATGGCCAGTTGCTCTCATCATACAGTCTTGTATAATAATATCTAATAAGGTATAATCAGGCGCACCTGCCTTGTTTCCATGGATTTTATTAATGTCTAAATCTTCTCTTTGAAGTAATTTATTCATTGTTTCAAAGGGGTATTGAGGGACCTCTGTTCCTGGCCAATTATGCCCACCCTCATAGGCTGTTTGCATAGCTACTGTGAACTTGTGTGCTGGTTCTACCACATTTATATCCGTGTGCTTGTTTTGGACAAGTTCATCAAGAAGATCTCTATCATAGTGTTTATTTGCATAATTTAGTAAGGGTATTTTTTTGCTTGGATAGCCATCTTCCACTTGGATGCTATTTGGGTCAGCACCTAAATCTAGCAACAACTTATATACATCGTGTCCTTGCTTTTTCTCTACAGCTTGCTGAAGTAATGTTGTAGCTTTTGATTTTGATGGTTCAATAGCTGGTAAAATCTTACCTCCCCGATCTTGTAAAAATTTAACCATCTTCATTGCTAAACCACTAGGAGCTAAAGCTGCTTGGGGTCCGTGTAATAATTTCTCTGTTAGCTTTTCTAATAATTCAGAAGCTTTTTGAGGAGGTAGCTGAGCACCTTGCTTCTCCAATAAATCAAAAACCTGATTGGCTTGAGGGTGCGGACTGGTTGTATTGCGCTGTATAAGTTTTTCTAATAGCTGAGCCGCTTTGTCAGGAGCTAATGGAGCCGCTTTATCAACTAATACTTTAGTAAAAGTTTCTAATCTCTGTGCATCAAGGTCGTTTCTCGCATTTATCCAGTCTGTTATAGTCGCTTCTAATGGAGTAATACCTTGGCTATTAGACTCATTTATATCAATTATGTCTTGCTCTATTGCCCAATTGATTGCTTTATCGGTACTACTATCATATTTTGTTGCTGCTAATAGGTTATCAAACATTTCTCTACCATTCTTAGGTACATTAAACCGAGCTATTACCTCATTATTGCCTGATTTGTTGATAGTGACAGGTCCATGTTGTGGTGCATATGTTTTTAAAACGTTATGAATAGCTTTTAATTCAGGAGCTGGATTAGACTTGTTGGCTTCTTTATCTAGCTTCAACCGCGCATCATTTAATTTTTGTAAGAAGTAAGGTTCTTCTTTCTGAGGTGGGGGGGGAGGAGTGTTGTGTTTGGAGGGTAGTGAAGGTGGCGTGTTATATTGACCTTTCGGGTTTGAACAATCGCAGGCATTGAGACTAAGCCCTAGTATAATACAACTAATAAAAAATAAGGTAGAATGAGAGCTTTTCATGGGATAATTCTTTGTTGAAA
>CAZZEE010000029.1:0-9663 GCA_964652695.1 uncultured Cytophagales bacterium | reverse complement strand
GGCACGCTGCTCATTTTTTTACGCCATTTTTCCAAAGGCGGATCTTTTGTTTCGTAATATAAAGCGTGAACGTATACTATTCTACCTCTGCAGCTTGTTTGTAATACTCCAATTTGATATCTATTAGCTCTTTATATTTGGCAATAATTTTTTTCTGAATATTAGGAGGTACTCCGTCAATATGGAGAAATATCCGCAGTATAGCCAGCATACGACGTGAAAATTTAGCTATTATTTGGATATTTTATATCATCTTGTGCTTCATAATCTTATACTCCTCTCCCAAATCCTGACGTAATCAACCCCACTTGTGTCAAAAAATTAATTGAGTTAACTCTGCTAGTATTAGCGCTAGCCACTCAGGGCTTTTGTACGAAATTTTAGAACTGGCCAAAATAACAAAATTTTAAGGATGATAGGTAGTAAAATAGGTTTACTTAATTTTTATTAAGTGCCTTTTTTGTAAAAAAATCAAGATTTAAGTATGATTAAAAATTTCGTGCAAAAGCCCTGGCTAGCCACTAGGGCTGGAATCTAGAAATAGAAAAGAATTTAAAAGATTTAGAAAAAAAATTTCGCGAGCAATATTATGATGCTCCTTCTTAAATTATTAAAGCGCCACGTGTTGACAAAGAAGTTGAATCCCCTTACAGTCAGGCGATGTGTACCATGGGAGTCTATCAATCTTATGCTTGAGGTATGGACTGCCACGCCCATCTGAGGCTCGCAGTGACGACCCCTGCCACTTACGATCGGTTCACTAATGCAAGCTAACAACATTCTTAATGATTTGGAAAGTTTCCTCTCCAAACTAAGGACACTGCCTTCCCAAAATACCAGCTAACAACCTTGCTTTTCTAACCAATAGTAGTTAGATTATAAGTAAAGAAAGGGCTTAAGGTTTTACATAGGCTATGCTAGAACCTCGCTCCTATTATTTAACCAATCCATTCATCCATATTCTACTACCGTGCTGCAATCCTACCTCCAAACTCTCTTAACAGAGGCCAACAGCTACATCAAAACCAAGACCGCGTCTATCGAAGACCAGGTTATCTGCCTGAACTATACTGACCTGCAAATATCCCCTGCCCCTGGCACCTATGATAATAAAATCATCATGAGTTTGGTCGATATCCGACAAGAAGATAATAACCACAATCCCCAAAAGTACATACAACAGGGCAATCATTATGTACTGAGAACTGTGCCCATGAACTTTTATATCTACCTACTTTTTGCAACTCATTTCAAAGGGGAGCAAGCATTAGCAGGGCTCCGATACTTATCTTCTATCATCGCTTTCTTCCAATCTAAACCTACCTTTACCACTCAAAATACCCCCTCCTTGCAAGTTGATGACCTAGGCGAATTCTCTATTTCCCTTGTCAAACTGGATTACCAAGAGAAAAGCGCACTCTGGAGCTCCTTACAGGCTACCTATACACCGTCAGTCCTCTATAAGGTTGGCATGGTTCCTATAGCAGATACGCCTACCCGATACCCAGAAGTTCCTGCCATCACTGATATTGATATTGTCTACCCATCTCTATCCTCACTCCGATGAGCGCTTTTGCTTTAAAACTATTCAACATCCAGATTCGCCATACCTACTATGCCAATGGTATCTCTAATGACTTTGAAATTATACCTGATGAAGCCACTAAAGCATTCATGCATCATCATCGCATGCAGCTTCTCTCTTATGAAGGAACCTATGAGATGATTTGGCTAACGGCTAATCTAGAAAACCTTTTTGAAGTATTTCAACAAAAGATGGCAGATGCAGTCCTACGGTTTCACGTCAAATTGCGCAATCCCTATGCCATTAACTTCTCCACTTTAAAAATCCAATTAGAAACCATCTACGCCTTTACCAATATGGAGGGAGTTACCAGCCTACACAAAAACATCTATGTAGACGAAACCGATAAGGTTCCCTTTCATCAAACTATGAATAGCTTGGCCAGTGCTGATCCGCTTGTTTGGGGTTCTCTCCAGATTCAACTAGGGAAAGTATGGCGCAATCCTACTGACCAGCTCCCCATTCCATATACCCTTCAAATCAAGGCTAGGGAGGTCATTTGGCGCTACCAGGTTGTTGATTTGCACCAACGCATAAAAAGTCCTCTAAAAATTGTAATTGATCAAGATGATTCGTATTTTATATATAGTGGGTTGGATGGCAATACTAAGGTCCACTTGTTCGAATCCAAACAACCTATTGCTTTGCGTGCTACAACCCAGCAATTCTTTTCTTTAAAAATGTATCCCAAATCATCAACCAAAAGTTCAACTAGTACTGAAAAAGTACTAATAGAAAGATTGCCGCTTCCTAATGTGCGTTTGCTAGAAAATAATGTGGTAAAAGGGGGTATTTTTTATAGTGATGTCGTCGTCTATGTATAACCTAAAATCTGAAAAAAAATGCCAGAAATTCTAAAAACTCCCGGCGTATATATCGTCGAGAAGGACACCGGTGCCAATGCAGTGGTTCAGGTGGCAACAGCTGTACCCGTCTTTATAGGCTTTACAGAACGTGCAGAGGTCAATGGAAAGTCCTTCCATATGAAACCTATACATGTCAGCTCTTTATCTGAGTTTGAAATCTTCTTCGGTAAAGCGCCTGTGCCTGTCTTTACTGTTAAAAAAACAGAAAAAGACCAGGTAGCAGATGTGAGCATGAATGGACAATCCTATGTATTGCAACAAAGCGATCGTTCAAGCTTTTATCTATACAACAGCTTAAAACTGTTTTTTGATAATGGTGGTGCTGACTGCTATATCATATCTATTGGTCAATATGGTAAAGACCCCCAAGCCTTAGAGATTTCAGCTGATGTATTCAAAAAGGCCATTGACCTATTAGAAGGCGAAGAGGTGCCTACTATGTTATTGATGCCAGACTCTTTGCTACTGGATGAAGAAGATGCTTCTTACTATGCGGTACAAACCTATGCGTTACAACATTGTGGTAAACATATGGATAAAGTAGCCTTGTTTGACATCTGGGGCAGCGGCGCAGAATTACCCCTTGGTGAGGATAAAAGTAAGTATGTGACCAAGTTCAGAGAAAATATTGGCTTAGACAACCTGAGCTATGGAGCCGCTTATTATCCATGGGTGAAGACCAACGTCATATCCCTCAATGACATAGGATATGAAAACTTTGACCTAGACGCCTTAGCAACTGTTATCAATGAGGTGCATCAGCCTATTTTGAATAACATCAAGAATGCGGCTAACGAAAAGGAAAAGAAATACTGGGATGCAGGGCTTAAAAATGCGAGCAAGGAATACAAGCTATTGCGCAAGACCATTGCCGATAGACTTAGCGTATTGCCTGCAGCACCAGCCATGGCAGGCCTCTATACAAGGACTGACCGAAGCAAAGGCGTATGGATAGCACCAGCTAATCAGAACCTCAACTCCGTCATAGCCCCTGCTATCAAGATAACCCACGAAGACCAAGAGTCATTGAACGTAGACGCCATCAGCGGCAAGTCTATCAATGCTATCAGGGCCTTCAAAGGACGTGGATCTGCGATCGTATGGGGTGCTAGAACTTTAGCAGGCAACAACGTAGAGTGGAGATATATTAACGTAAGAAGGTTGTTTATACTCATTGAGCAATCTATTAAAAACGCAGCCTTCTCTGTGGTATTTAAACCCAACGTGCCTGTAACCTGGTCTGTAGTAAAAGGGACAATTGGTAACTTCCTCACCAGCCTATGGAGGCAAGGGGCATTGGTAGGTGGATCTCCAGCAGAAGCTTTCACTGTTGGCTGCGGATTGGCAGAAACCATGTCCCAAGATGATATCAATGAAGGTATCATGCGGATCCAGGTAAAAGCAGCAGCTTCTAGACCAGCTGAGTTTATCGTGATCACCTTTGAACAGAAGATGGGCGGAGCGCAAGGTTAATAATATCTAATGACTTATCTGCTATGGGATTATCCTATAGCAGGAGGTCCTATTATTTAGAAAACATTTATCATATAACTTATAATCGACCATGGCAGACACAGCACCACAAACCCTTGTACCAGCCTTCGTTA
The DNA here is from genome assembly GCA_964652695.1 of uncultured Cytophagales bacterium. Lineage (GTDB taxonomy): Bacteria > Bacteroidota > Bacteroidia > Cytophagales > Amoebophilaceae > Amoebophilus. Next base: position 5,605 of record CAZZEE010000029.1, on the reverse strand, counting down.
TCTTTAATCTAGATAGCAAGGAGCTAAATATCATAGATGCCAAAGTTGCCTTAAAATTCAATAATGGATCAGGCTATGAAGAATGTATGGTTTCATCAGGTGATAAAGGATATATGCTTCGTAAAGGAATTACTGTTGAACAAGATGGAGATATTACAGTCACCATTCTTAAAACCCCTGATAAAAAGCAGGATGATACGATTCAGAATCTAACGGAGAGCCTACAAAACATACGCAAGAATACAGACCCTGCTAACTATGCTAAAAACGTAGCTGTAACAGTTCAAAACCCAAGCGCCGACCAATTCTTAAGCGTAACTTTTAGTGGTTATTTAAAAGAAATGCTGATCCAATCTCCTGACCTAACTGAGTTCACACAATATGTAGCAGAGTTTGAAGTGTTTGATCCGGAAACCATTAAGATTACTAATTAAAAGCAGTGCCATCCCTGCTAATATAGTGATTTAGTCACTGATGGATTTATCTACCTTATATAGTTTAACCTTTTAACTTTATTAACTATGCCTGAACAAAGATCTAGAACCCTTAGCTTTGATACACTCGGTGATAAATTTACAGAGACAAGTTGTACCCTAGCAGATATAAAGTTACCAGAGATAAAAAGATCACATGTAGTCCCTGTATTCCTAACAAGCGCAAAGTCAGCTCAGAAATTTCATACGACAGAGCGCAAGGAAATTGCAGACTTTAGTGTCACCTATATACCACATGACAATTCTGACGGCAGGGCACTTTTGCCTCATGTAAAAGAGGTGGTTGACTCAGTGCTTACAAAAGATTATAAGCCAGCGGTTGCAACTATCAATCTACTTAGAAATGGGGAAATAGAGAAAACAATCACCATTAATGATTGTATCGTTAAAGGAGGTGAAATCCTACTAGATAAGGACGATTATATACGTATCACTTTCGATCTACAAGGTCTGTTGAGTGCAGATTATTAGACGTTAGTCGATAATAGACTTTTCAAAAACCCTAGAACAGTCTGTCATTGCGAGATCTAAAAAGCCGTGGCAACCCCTGCCGCTGCGCGTCATTGCTAGCCACAAGTGGCGTGGCAATCGACCTTGGCAGAGGGCTCATCGTTTTGTGGGCCTGTAGGGTGTGGAAGATAATCGGCTCCAGCCGAGTGATGAATAATATACATAGTTGGTTATAATATAGTGTGGGTAGGATAAATCTGCTTATATTAACTAGGGGGTATTAATTAATATATGACAAATAGTCGTCACTCGGCACAGCCGAGCGACTGTGTGAGGAGAGGTCTAAGGACCTGTTTAGAGTCTTTTAAAAGTATCGAGGGAAAACTCTTGATACCAATTTATTGATGATTATATGAGCACACCCGTACCTGCATTTAAATATTCTTTTCAAGTAACCTTAGATGGTGTATCGGATGATAGCGACGAATATTTTTATGCGATAGATGGATTAGGCATCATGTACCAGATGGACAAATATTCGCCAGGAGGGTATGGTAATTCTTATGCCACGCCTACCACCTATGAGACACGTCAGTTAGTACTTAAAAGACCCCTCATACAGGGGAAAACCAGTATTACCAAATGGTGTGAAGCAGCTTTAGATACAGGCGTTTTTAAGCCTACTACAGCGAATATATTTATACTTAATAAAGATAAAGACATCAACAACCATTGGGCTGCTGAACAGGCCTATCCTATTGGTCTGAAGATTTCTTCTTTAGACTTTGAAACAGGAAACCCAATAGTCATGGAAACCATCACTTTGGCTTACGCAAGCTTAAAAAGAGTACAATAAAATATGCCTGTCAAAATACAAGAACTCATTATCCAAACAAAAATACAGCCTGCTAATAACCAGCTTGGCAACATGGGACCCTCTAAAGACAACTGGCAACAGGAACTCATGAAATTAGAAAGACGGTTGCAACATACTTATGTAACAACCCTTGAAAATTGGTTAAGAGTAAAACAAGAACGTTAATGTAGCTTGATCACTAGAGGTACATTGTTTAAAAGAACTCATCTTGCAATTGGATCAGGCCGCCATTGCGACTGCCACTGATCTACGATCCTCGCAGTGACAGAAGTGAAGCAATCCATTATCCATTATGCAAATGAATGGATTGCCACGCCCCTCTGCCACGGCTCTTCCCGCCTCGCAGTGACGTGTTTTGTGGTAAGACTATGACTTATTAAAATACATACTAGCCCTTAAATAGACCTATCTACTTCTAAATAACTCATGAGTGGTATTAGCAAACTAATCATCAAAGCTTATGGCGATGACGCATTCTCTTCAGAAAAAGGAGAATTTGCAGCTTCTATTAATCCAGCTAACCTGAAGATTACTAGCAGTCTAGACTATTCAATCTCACAGGCTATGGGAGTGAATAGCCTAGCATTGCGCTACAATATATCCCCTCCTAGGGTACTCTCTTTTAAGCTGCTCTTCGATAACACTGGCATCTTCCCCGATACGAGTACAAATGTCAAGGACCAGCTAGATAGCCTACAAAGCATCATCTATAATTTCCAGGACGATATCAAAGAGCCTTATTATATCCGGGTTATTTGGGGAACTATTGACTTTAAAGGCAAGCTAGTTGGCATGGAGACGAGCTATACGCTATTTCAAGCTGATGGCTCACCTAGTAGAGCCGAGGCAGATATGGTCATATTAGAACAAGTAAGCCCTACCGGCGCAGCAAAATCACAGCAAGCACAAAGTTCTAGCTCCAATACGGACAATTCGTCCTCAGGTGGTAGTGGTAGTGGAAGCAATAGCTCATCTGATAGCTCATCTAATAACTCATCTAATAGCTCATCTAATGGTTCATCTAATAGCTCTGCTGCTAATGCTTCTTCAAATGCTAGCAACTCTTCTAGTAGTAGCGCTAGCAATAATAATTCCAATGACGCATCCAATGCAAGTAGCAATGCTGCTTCCGATTCTTCTAGCGCTAATTCCGGCGCCGATGATGCTGATAACCAAGCAGATAATGATTCATCGGATGCCAATAATGATGCAAGCTCCACAGATAACTCAAATAATGACAATGCCAATTCGGAAGCAGCCAATAACGAACCTGCCAACAATGAACAGCAATCCAATGAGGCAGCCAATGACCAGGCAGCAGCCAATGAAGAGGAGAATACACCTAATAGTGCCAACAGCACTGCCCAAGAGGTGCAATCAGGAGATACGTTACCAGCAGTAGCGAATAAAAACTTAGGAGATCCCAACCTAGCTAAAGACCTGGCCAAGCTGAATGCACTAGATAGCTTAAGAGATTTAGCAGCTGGATTGAAACTGCATATTCCTTCTTTGGGTATCGGCGCACTATTAGCTGCCCTCCTAGCCATGGCTAAGAAATATGCCAAACAAGGAGCCAACTACGTCAAGAAAAAAGCAAAAGCAGGGGAACAAAAGGCAGTACAAGTCAAGCACAAAGTGACTAAGAAGTAAAGATGAATTGTAGGAGTAGCTCCCTAATGGCTCTTCTCCAGACTTGTTCCTCTTTATTAGCGAGTGCTGTTAGGCCTATTCCTGTCAGCATCCTACACATCATTTTAAAAGATAGCTTGCTTGTTACACCAGCATGCATTAAATTACTAAAAGCCTTTTTTAGATAATTAGATAGAGCCCCAACCTACATGAGCAGCAATACCAATGATAATATTAACTACTCCATTCAAGTGGATGGTAAGAAAATAGATAACACCTCCCCTGTTTTTTCCATTACTGTTGATAAGACCATTAACAAAATACCTTATGCCACCATCCTTATATATGATGGTAATCCTTCACAAGCAGCCTTTTCAGCTATCAATAGTAAAGCATTTGAAATAGGTAGCACGCTAGAAATTTCCCTAGGCTATCAGAGTGATGCAAAGTCTATTTTTAAAGGAATCATTACCAAGCAGACCTTAAAAGCTAATGGATATACCCCTTCTTACTTGGAAGTATGTGGCAAAGACGTAGCCTATCAGACCACCATAGTTCCTAAGACCGCTGGATTTTCGAATATGACAGACAGCGATATCATCAAAAAGATCCTAGGTAACTATAGCGGTATTAGTGCTAGCGTGGGCAGCACCACTACTAAATACGAAGCGTTAGCCCAACAAGATGTAACCGACTGGGACTTCATCAACATGCGTGCTGAAGCCAATGGATTCATTGTCCTTGTAGATGATGGGAAGACTACCCTACAAAAACCTAGTAATACGCAATCTCCACAATCCACCTTTACTTACGGAACAGATATATACGGGATAGAGCTAGAAATGGACGCTAGTACCCAATGGGATACAGCAGGTGGTAAGATATGGGATCCTAGTTCCCAACAAAGTCAAGACGTAAGCGCTACACAAGCTTCAGAAAGCTCTTTTGGAGCTGTTTCCTATGATAAGCTGACAAGTGCTAGCAATAAACCAGCTATGTCCTTTTTGCATGCAGGAACCGTTACGGAAGACGAGATGAAGACGTTTTCTACGAGTCTCTTACAACTTAATCGACTTGCTAAGATTCGAGGAAGTATCACCGTGCAAGGAGTGGCAGCTATAAAGCCAGATAGCGTCATTAAGATTGACAAAGGGGCTAATAACTTCCAAGGTAATGCGTATGTGAGTGGTGTTCAACACCATGTAGAAGCAGGACAATGGACCACTAAATTGATTATAGGGTTGCCTAGCCAACGTTATATACGGCGGTATGTAGATATAGCAGGATTTCCAGCAGCAGGCATGCTACCACCTGTATATGGTCTACAAATAGGTACCGTAGAAAAGCTAGTGAGCGATCCACAATCAGCCTATCGCATTTTTGTTAATCTACCGCTTATTCACCAATCAGGTGAGGGGATATGGTGCCGGATAGCTTCTTTTTATGCTTCCACTGGTGGTGTTGGTGCGGTAATCATGCCCGAAGAAAAAGACGAGGTCATTGTTGGGTTTATCAATGACGACTTCCGGTCGCCCGTAATCATAGGCTCCCTCTATAGCTCTAAAAATGCAACACCCATCCAAGTAGATGAGAAAAACGCCATTAAGACATTGGTTACGAAAAGCAAATTAGAGCTAACCTTTCAGGAAGAAGACAAGTCTATTACCATCAAAACGCCAGGTGGTAGAAGCGTTATTATCTCAGATAAAGAAGAAAGCATCACAATAACAAATGGGAGCGCTAATACTATCACCCTAGGCAAGCAAGATGTTGAGATTAAGTGTAATCAAAACATAACCCTGAATGCGCAGAAAAGCATAACCTTGCAAGCAACAGACGGCATTGAACTCAAGGCTACCAATAATGTTAATATCAGCGGTATGAATGTGTCGAACAAAGCACAAATGAAAGCTTCCGTTGTAGGTTCTGCTAGTGCAGAATTGCAGTCTAGCGGTACTACGGTTGTGAAAGGAACGATGGTACAGATCAACTAGGTGGTGTCAGGACTTCCACATGCAATCTTTGCCTGTATTAAGCAAGCAACTAAGTTTTGGATGGAGATTTGGTATTTCTTTTCAGGGTACCCAGGTTTTTAGTTGAATGCTTAAGAAATGTATCAAGCTACAAGTAAAAGAGAAATTTTTATTTTTTGCTC
>CAZZEE010000028.1:0-9680 GCA_964652695.1 uncultured Cytophagales bacterium | reverse complement strand
CTGTAAGCTAAATTTATAAAAATTCCCCTAGATTAGGTTATGCAAGAGGTCTATTATGCACCATCTACTTCCCACATCCCTTGTACGCGTTCACAGGGTATTCCGGCCGTAAAATTGGCTTTTTTTAAACTAAAAAGGCACTTAGGTATAAAAATTCACCTGCCAACGAACAGTAAAATGTGCCTTTATGGATGCTAGTGGCAAATAAAATAAGCGATTTCTTAGTTTTTTGGGGGCCGTGAACGTGTACCAGCAATTTATTTAGTACAACCCTCTACGAAAGCAAAAATCAAGAATTTATTCACTACTACACCCCTAAAAGTGGCTTGTTCGAGAGATTTGTAAGGGAATAGGGGATATGGTACTAAGACTTAGCCAATTCCCAACCCTTTGGTTGTCTACATAAGTATCCCACTATAAAAAATTCAAGCTTTTATAAGCTTAGTCAAAAATTGATATTATTTTAATCCTTTTGTGAAATTTATTGCCTGAAGCAGGACCCTATTGTCCTCATAATCCTACTTTTTTTGTTCATAAACTGTTAAGCATATTCAATAAATTTGATTAAAACACACTTACCTTGGCTTTTACATTACTTAGAACATTATGTATACTACGATGCTTGCTAAACATTTCTTTACTAAAAGATACGTACGCCGATCGCTAGCCCTAGTTGTTAGTTTATTAGTATTACTGTGCTTCACTTCTTGCAATTGCCAGAACCCTTCCCAAAAGCCACCTAATAAACCTAGCCCACCTGACCAAGCTATTGAATATGGAACGTTAACCATGCGAGTAACTCCTACTTGCCTAGTAGGAGACGAAAAAATTACAAAAGCCATCTTTATATTAGCCGACAGTAATAAACCAGCTGATGGAACAGCGTATAAATTAAGGATAAGTTTTTCAGAAATAGGAGGTAAAGGAAGTAGCCTGAACTATATAGATAGTACTCAAGCAGCTAGGGTTATAAACAGTTCGCTACAAGAAAGCCTTATACATTTTTTTGACACTTCCCTACTTAAGGGTAATGCAAGTCCCCGACAAATAAGTTTTACCCTTGTTCCAGGCCCATCTGTAAGCTCCATGGAGATAAATTTTGAGTTACTAGATCAGACAAGTACAGTTCTACAAGCATATACTGCAAACTGGAAGAAGGAGCCTGAAGCTGTAAAGCTAAGACTGAGCAACTTAATCTATACTCCTAGTCCAGGAAATGCTAGTAGTATTACATGCCAAATTCAAAATAGTGGAAAAGAGATAGCTCACGATGTACAGCTACGTTATACAAATATAAGTGAAGGGGAGCCTGATCAATCTGTTTTACTTAATAATAAGCAAACAGATGTTATAAGCTGTGGAAATATTAATGGCAAGAATACAATAATAGACCAAACTTTATTCCTAAATTTTAAATCAACTACCAAAGCTAAGTTTAAATTTGAGCTATTGTACCAAGGTAATCTCATAGCAGAGGCAACCAAGGAACAAGAGTTTAGTATAAATATTCCTCAGTTAAAGCTAATCTCTACTAGCCCTATTTCTTTGTTTGGAAGCCGCAATATAGTGACTTATAGGATAGAACAGGGGGCAGCGAACAGCGAGCCTATAGACTTTGGTAAATTAAGTATAGAAATCAACAGAGTTGTAGGTAGTGGGGAGATGATTTACCAGGGCTCAGAAGTTACAAAATTGACAGGTGCTGAATTAGAAGGGATAGGTAGCGACATAAAGCTTATTATCCAACCAAGCGCATCTAGAATTGTAGAATTCACCTTACAGCTGCTGTATGGAGGTATAGCTATAGATACAGTAAAAAATATCACTTGGCAAGCTGATGTTACTGGGTCTACCAAAGAGCTCTTTGAAGCTATTGCGCAGGATAAGATAGAAACAGTTAAGCAATTATTACATACCCAAAATATTCAACTAAATGCTATTAATAATCCAGGCCATACGCCACTGCATGTAGCTGTTGCACAAGGAAATAAAGAAATCATTGAGATACTTTTACAAGCACCAGCTATTGACGTGAATATTAAAAATAGATACGGATCTACACCTCTTCACGAAGCTGCTAGTAAAGGAAAAAAAGAAGTTATTACGAGACTTTTACAAGTTCCAGGAGTTGACGTAAATGCCAGAAATATGTACGAATATACTCCTTTACACATGGTTGTTGCGTCTGGGAGTAAAGAGGCTGTTAGCACACTTTTACTAGACCCAAGAATTGAGTTAAATGCTCAAAATATATATGGATCTAGTCCTCTACACGAAAGTATTATACTTGAAAATAAAGAAGCCTTAGAGGTACTTCTACAAACTCCAGGGATTGACGTAAATATCAAAGATATAAAAGGATCTACTCCCCTACACGCAGCTTTATCGTTTGGAAATGAAGCTGTGTGTAGACTTTTACAAACTCCAGGCATTAACGTAAATGCTAAAGATGGGTATGGATCTACTGCCTTGCACAAAGCCCTTGAAGGGCGATATAAAGAAGGGGCCGAGGCACTTCTACAAATACCAGACATTGACGTAAAATCTAAAGATGGGCATGGATATACCCCCCTCCATTTAGCTGTTAAATGGGGTAATAAAGAAATTCTAGAGGCACTTTTACGAGGTCCAGCTATTGATACTTTGGATGCGCAGGATATGGTGGGTGATACTCCCCTCCATTTAGCTATTAAATGGAAAGAAACAACCACTGTCGTTCAATTATTGCTTGATAAAAGAGCTCGGCGAGACATCAAGGACAAGGACCTAAAAACCGCAGTTGACTGTGCGCAAGGATCTACTAATGAAGAGATAAAAAAATTACTAGGCGTAGGAGCTCCCTAAAAGCAGCGTACTTGAGGCGAAAAAAATGATACTATGAAGCCTCTTTAATGAACTAGGTTGATTTTCGAATATTAAAAGCCTAACATAATCTCAGCGTTAAGTAAGATACGGAAAAACGTAACTATCCATTTAATATAGAGCCGTGAAAATTTTCTAAAAATCCGCATGCCCAGGTGTGCGTGGGAAAGCAATCACATCTCGGATATTATCCATGCCTGTGATAAATTGTACCAATCGTTCTAGGCCTAGCCCAAATCCACTATGCGGTATAGTTCCAAAAAGACGTGTATCCATATACCATTGCAATACTGGAGGGTTCATCTTCCTTTTATGTATGGCTTCTGTTAGCTTATCTAGTCGCTCTTCCCGCTGAGAACCTCCAATGATCTCCCCGATGCCTGGGAATAAGACATCCATTGCAGCTACCGTCTTACCATCTGCCTCTTGGCGCATGTAAAAAGCTTTGATAGCGCTAGGGTAGTGCGTAATGATGACTGGCTTCTTGAAATGTTCTTCTACCAAGTATCGCTCATGTTCAGACTGTAGATCACATCCCCATTCGTTGATGGGATAGACGAATTTCTTATCCTTATTAGGCTTAGAGCTCTTTAAGATATCAATGGCTTCTGTATAGGTAATACAAGTAAATGGATGAGCTAAGATATTGTTTAACTTCTCCAATAAAGGTAACTCTTTAAGATGGGTTGCTTGCCCAGTTTGGGCTTCTAAAGCTCTTTTTTGAAGGAACTCCAAATCATCCTTGCAATGACCTAGCACAAATTGGATCACATACTTTAAAAATGACTCTGCCAAAGCGATGTTATCAACCAGCTCATTGAAAGCCACTTCAGGCTCTATCATCCAAAATTCAGCTAGATGGCGTGTTGTATTAGAGTTTTCAGCTCGGAAGGTAGGACCAAAGGTATATACAGCACTTAATCCCAGGGCAGCAGCTTCCGCTTCCAGTTGCCCAGAGACGGTTAGGCTAGTCTTTTGACCAAAGAAGTCTTTGTTGAAGTCTACTTGCCCATCTGGTGCTTTGGGTACCTGGGCCATATTGAGGGTAGAAACCCCAAACATGTCACCTGCTCCTTCAGCATCTACCGCAGTAATAATGGGTGTATGTAGGTAAACAAATCCTTGTTCATGAAAGAATTGGTGGATGGCATAGCTGATAGTGTGTCGTACCCGAAATACCGCTCCAAAAGTATTAGTCCGAAAGCGTAGGTGAGCTATTTCTCGTAAAAACTCCAAGGAGTGTTTCTTGGGTTGTAAAGGGTAGTCTACGGCTGTCCCTAATACTTCTATGCTTGTAGCTTGTAATTCTACAGACTGGGCTTCTCCAGGAGAAGCGACGATAGTGCCCTGCACAGACAGACTAGCCCCTGTAGCGATGTCTTGTAGCGTTTTTTCAGAAAGCTTATCGGAGTCTATCACCACTTGTAAGTTGTGGATGGTAGATCCATCATTAAGCATGATAAAAGTTACCTGTTTACTGGTACGTTTAGTTCGTACCCAACCCTTGGCACAGGCGGTAAGCCCTATGGGCTTACTAGTTAGTAATTCTTTGATCTTGGTTCTCTGCACGGGCTTATATTTTTATTAAATTCGTCTACTGTTAATGGCTGATGAAGGCAGGTGGCTTACGCCATTTATCACTCATTCAATCTATACAAAGTTATAGGAGACTTCTTCTGAAACCAAGTATTTTATTAGGTGTCAGGAGTTCGGTGTTGCGACTACCGCTCCTATAAATTAATTTAGGTCGAAGGCTTGCCAATTGTAGTGACCACCGAACAGTGAAAAGCCATCGTTGAAAATTACTAGTTACACTCGGCTAGATCCGATTACCTGCCATAACCCTGCAGGCCCATGCAACGATGAGCCTTTCACGGATCTTCGACTCTCGCAGTGATAGGGGTGCTAAGGCCCCTTCATAGGCCTTGCAATGACGACTTTATTAACTGACAATCAAATCTTATGCAGAAACTACGTTTAAAACAAAAGCTTATCCATAAGTTAACTCCTCAGCAGCTTCAACTTGTGAAACTACTGCAAATACCTGCTATAGATATTCACCAACGTATTGAGCAAGAGCTGGCTGAGAATCCCGTGCTAGAGGTTGCACAAGAAGAAGAGACGGCCTCTTCAGATGAACAAGCAGATAGCACGGTCGAAGATAATCTACCTATGAACCTGGAGGAAGAAACGCCTTATTATTCTAAAACTACCTTTCGGGATTATGATGCAGAAGAGAGGTGGGCGAGGAGAGAGGCTTCTGTTCCTAATAGGTATTCTTTACAAGAGCAGCTCTTAGAACAATTAGAGATGCTTCAGCTAGATGAGCAACAATATAAAGTAGGGCAATATTTGATTGGCAGTTTGGAAACAGATGGTTATATCCGGCGTGACTTGTCTGCTTTAGTGAATGACCTTTTGTTGACTCAATATATCATTACCAACGAAGAAGAAGTCGAGTCTACCCTGAAGCAAATACAAACCTTCGATCCACCAGGTATTGGCGCTAGAAATCTACAAGAGTGCTTACTTATTCAATTACATAGGCAGCAGCCTCGACCAGTACGTGACATGGCTATTCAAATTATTAGTCAGGCTTTTGAAGCATTTACTAAGAAACATTATACTACCACTATCAAGAAGCTGGGTATAGAGGACCAGCAGCTTTTCAAAGAGGCCTTAGAGCTGATTGCCAAGTTAAATCCCAAACCGGGAGGTAACCTCTTCTCAGAGGTACAGCAAAATCAGGTTTTGTATCCCGATTTTGTGGTTACCAAGCAAGGTGACCAGTTAGAAGTGCATTCAAATACTTATCAAACACGGGAGCTAAGGATCAGTCGGAGTTACCTGGATATATTGGAAGAGTCCCAAAGGACTTCTAAGGAGTCGCCTAAGAAGAAGGAACTGCAAGAGGCTACTGCTTTTGTCAAGCAAAAGGTAGGAGCTGCTAAGTGGTTTATAGATGCTTTGAAGCAACGCCAGCAAACGCTTTTACATACTATGCAGGCTATTGTACAGCTGCAATATGATTTCTTTCTAGAGGGAGATGAGAGTAAATTAAGGCCCATGATTTTGAAGGATGTAGCCCAGGTGATTGATATGGATATCTCTACTGTCTCTAGAATCGTGAATAATAAATCCGCACAAACTAATTTTGGTATTTATCCGCTCAAATTCTTCTTTACAGAGGCTATTAGCACTACCATGGGCGAGGATGTAAGTAGCCAGGCGGTACGGCAAGCATTAGCGACACTGATAGAGGAAGAAGATAAGCAGCAACCGTATGCCGATGAGCAATTGACAGCCATGTTGCTTCAGCAAGGATATCAGGTAGCACGACGAACGGTGGCTAAATATAGAGAACAGCTTCGTATACCTGTGGCGAGGTTGAGAAAGGGGTTATAGAGAAAAGATCGATAAGCTGACAAAATAAAAGGAGTAAAATGTGAATAAGCAAGAAGATAGCGGGGTTACGCCTTTGCATGAGTTATGCCTCTTTGGAAAATTTCCGTAACTTGTTGAATATTTAATTAACAAGGGAGCAAATACCAATACAACAACATGGGGAGTAGATCGTGGTGGGACACTTTTATACGTTAGCATGTGAAAATGGACAGATGCAAATGGTTCAAAAACTCATTGATCAGGGGGCAAATCTAAACGAGAAGAAAGCGCGGGTCATAGGTGACTATAAAATCCCTTTACGTATAGCGTGCGAACTGGGGCACCTAGCAGTAGTGAAATTGTTAGTTGAAAATGGTGCAAATGCTACTGAAGCAATTATTTTTTGAGCACAGTGAGCAAGAAGGTGCAGGAACAACTAGAAAGCTTGCTGGAAGAAGCAGGTAATAAATAAACAAAACAAACTACAAACGAAAATTGGTAAATCCTGCCCTACGATTGTTATTGATTTTTATCCTTATTTCTTAATTGAGCCTTGCTTATGTCAAAAAAATATAGTAATATATTCTTAAGAGTTATCTCTGGTTTGGTAGGTGCTCCGGTTATAGTAGGACTTATCTATTGGAGTGTATGGAGTTATTTTGTTCTTTTCTTGCTTATCATGGCAGGTACTCTGTTAGAGTTTTATGAGCTTATCAAACTAGATAAAGCCTTGCCATTACGCATATGGGGCATAGTTTGTGCAGGAGTTTTATATATAGGTAGTTTTATGTACGCTAGAAGCGTTATACCAGGCCCATACTTATTGGTAGTTTTTATTCCTTTATTAACTTTTATTTATTTGATCATGTTATATAGAAAAAACGATCCGAAACCTTTTACCAGCATAGCACATACTTTCTTAGGTATCATCTATGTGGGTATGCCTTTTGTTTTATTACATTTGATTTCCTTTCACCAAGGTATTTATCATTATGAGATTGTACTCAGTATCTTATTAATGGTATGGGCCAATGATATAGGGGCCTATTTTGCAGGTTCTTTATTAGGTAAATATAAGCTTTTTGAGCGCATCTCTCCTAAGAAAACATGGGAGGGCAGCTTGGGAGGAGCACTGTTCGCTTTATTAGTAAGTTATATGATAGCCCGCTATTATACCCATTGGGATATGATGCATTGGATGATCATCGGAGTAATTATCGTGATTGCGGGTACTTATGGTGATTTAGTAGAATCATTGTTTAAAAGGAGTCTGCAGATTAAAGATTCAGGTAGTATTATTCCAGGGCATGGTGGATTTCTAGATCGTTTTGACAGTTTATTGCTAACCGTTCCGTTGGTGGTAGCTTTTAATACCGTTGAACAGGAGATGCAGCCTACCCAAAAGATGAATCAACAAGCAGGGATAGTAGCTGAAGCTGAGAGTCCTTTAGCCTCTATGCATAAGCAGATGGAGATTGCTGCCAAATTGGTGGGGTTAAATGAAGCAATTTATAAAGTATTACAAACTCCGGTTCAGCAAATTGCTGTATCTTTGCCTATTATGATGGATGATGGGAATGTGCGTGTTTTCAAGGCATATCGGGTGATTTATTCCAAGTTACTGGGTCCTTCAAAGGGAGGTATTCGCTACCATCCAGCAGTAGATTTAGATGAGTTACAAGCATTAGCTGGTTGGATGACATGGAAGTGTGCCTTGGCAGATTTACCTTTTGGAGGAGCCAAGGGAGGCATTCAGTGCGATCCAAAGCAGCTCTCGGCAGGGGAATTAGAGCGATTAACAAGAGCTTATGCTACATCTATGTTGGATGTATTTGGGCCGGATAAAGATATCCCTGCACCTGACATGGGTACAGGTCCTAGGGAGATGGCTTGGATTATGGAAACCTATAGCCAGGCACATGGTCGGGCGACACCTGCTGTTGTCACAGGTAAACCAGTAGCAATAGGTGGTTCATTAGGTAGGGTAGAAGCAACAGGGCGTGGGATCATTTTAAACATGCTAGCGGCTTTAAAAAGTTTAAAGTTGGATATCGCCAAGGTTAGAGTAGCTATTCAAGGATTTGGAAATGTAGGCAGCCATACCGCAGAATTGTTACACGCCAAAGGTGCCAAAATAGTTGCTATTAGTGATTCATCTGGGGCTTATTATAACAGCCGTGGTATAGATATTCCACAGGCGATAGCGCATAAGGCTAAATACGGTGAGTTGAAAGGGTTACCAGAGGCGCAGGCGTTACCTGGAAAGGATATATTGACATTAGAAGTGGATGTATTAATTCCTGCTGCTTTACCCAATGCAATAACTGTTGAAAATGCTAGTAAAGTACGGGCTAAGCTTATTGTAGAAGGTGCAAATGGCCCCTTGACAGCAGAAGCGAATGAGATAATTGGTGGCCAGAAGAAGATCTTGATTATACCTGATATCTTGGCAAATGCAGGTGGGGTTATTGTTTCTTATTTAGAATGGGTTCAAAATAGGCAAGGAAGTAAGTGGACCCAAGAAGAAGTTTACAAACAGGCTGATAAGTTGTTGCAGGATGCCTATGATAGGGTGTATGAGACTGCACAAAAATATCGTACCTCCATGCGTACTGCTGCTTACATTGTTGCTATTAACAGGGTAGCACAAGCTTATCAAGCTAGTACCAAATTTTAACAAATAACTATGTTACGTATTCACCGAGAAGGGAAAATAATCTTACGTAATAGCCTTGGGTTGTTGCTATTGCTCAATCTTTTCATTATGCTGATGGTAGGCATGGATAAACTATATGTTATCCTGCCTATCGGAGGTATTTCTGTATTACTGTATATATGGATACTTTATTTTTTCCGTGATCCTATTAGGCTTATTAATGTACAGAACGATTTCATATCATCCCCAGCTGATGGTAAGGTAGTAGCTATTAAACAAGTCTATGAGGATGAGTATTTCCAAGCCGACCGTATTCAGGTAAGCATTTTCATGTCGCCCTTTAATGTCCATGTCAATCGGAGTCCGGTATCGGGTGTACTGCAATATTATAAATATCACTCCGGCAAGTACCTAGTAGCTTTTCATCCCAAGTCTAGTACTAAAAATGAACGTACCACTGCCGTAGTCAAACGAAATGATGGCGTAGAAATTCTTTTTCGTCAGATAGCAGGCTTTATGGCACGACGTATTAAGTTTTATCCGAAAGAGGGAGATGCAATCCAGCAAGGGGATGAAGTAGGGTTTATCAAATTTGGCTCTAGGTTGGATCTTTTCCTTCCGCTTGATACAGATATTCAAGTAACATTAGGAGAAAATGTTAAAGGGGGGATTTCAGTAATTGCTAATTTAAAAAACAAAACTGCGCAATATAAAAAATAAAGGTATTAGACTTCTTTCAAAACCTCGCCAGATCTCAGACACACGCCCGCTGGATACT
>CAZZEE010000027.1:0-9785 GCA_964652695.1 uncultured Cytophagales bacterium | reverse complement strand
ACAAGGGAAGGAGTATATGATATGATTTTACTTTGTTTAGCATGATCGGATAGGGCTAGGTGGGCCGATAGATCGATAACGTCCATAGCGAAGCCTCCTGCTAAGAACGGGAATAACAGCAAATATTACAAATTTGGGGTGGACTATTTGTTTACAATCCGGTTGTCATTGCGTGAGACTGCCACAGCCGCTACGGTTTACCCCCCTACCGTCATCAGTGCGAGGGACTGCCATAGCGGCTGTGCGGCTTCGCAGTGACGGAAGTGACCGTGGCAGTCCATCTTCCTATATGTTTCATCAATGGATTATCGCAAAACTACAATCCTACGCACGATGATGAGCCCTGTGGGGTTGCTTCACTACGGTCACTGCGAGACTCGAAGAGTCGTGGCAGTCGCAATGAGTAGCGCGCCTTTGGCGAAGAGAATTAGGACAGGGGGATAGCCTTGCATGTCATTGCGAGCCCCCGTCACTGCGAGGCTGCAAAGCAGCCGTAGCGGAGGGGCGTGGCAATTTAGTTTGGCCTAGTTCTCTTCAATGTGCGCATAGGAAGTTCATTTTAGTCATTTTTTTCAGCAGCGGAGACTTTTTTGCATACTTTTTGTGTGGTGACAAAAAGTAGGTCGCCGAAGGCTATGCTTGGTATAACCATATGGCTAGAATATAACCGATGGCTAGTTTTGGGCACAAGCCAGGAGGCTTGCGCCATTAAGACTATAAATCAAAAGACCCGCCTTTGAAAAAATAACGTTAATAAATGACACGCATCAAAAAACGAACCGCGACAATCGCAGTAACATTCCTATACACTCGCTGAAGAACTTCCCGCCCCATTCTCTTGATCTTTCTTACTAACCCGAACTCTTCTAGATAAATCTAAGATCAGGGGTGCAGCCACACAGATAGAAGAATAAGTTCCAAATGCAATGCCCACCAACAGGGTAAAGGAGAATCCTCTCAGGACCTCTCCTCCCCATATTAAGAGAATTAATACAACTATTAATGTCGTGAGGGAAGTAATGAGGGTCCTACTCAAAGTCTCATTGATCGACCTATTGGCGATCTCTGCAAAGCTTAACTTGGAATTGGCACGCTGCGTTTCCCGGATACGGTCAAAGATGACCACCGTATCATTAATAGAATAACCCACCACGGTCAATATAGCTGCTACGATCACTTGGTCTACTTCACAGGTATAACCAAATGCGCTGGCAATACCAAAGACAGCAAATACAGCTAGCACATCATGGAACAAGGCAATCAACGCAGCCAACCCAAACTGCCACTTTCTAAACCGGATCAGGATATAGCCAAAGATAACCAGCAATGTAAAGATCATGGATTTTTTAGCAGAAGCCTGTATATCACCTGCTATACTAGGCCCTACTTTAGTGGTACTGGCAATGGTAAAGGTGGCTTCTGGTGTTTCTACCGCATTGTCTATATATTTCCAGCCTGTAATATCCTGCAATGTACTTATTAGCTTGCTTTTTACTTCTTCTTCAGCAGCAGGGCTTTCCTCATGGATCCTATAGCTTGTTGTGAGCTTGATAATGTTGTTGGCACCATATGTTTTCACCTCCACGCTTTGGTCACCTAAATGGTCAGCTAGCTTGGTTTTTAATAAGGTAGGTTCTAGGGCCTCACTGAACTTAATTACATACCCCCTACCACCTGTAAAGTCTACCCCTAAACTCAAGCCCCCCTGCTTCATCAAAAGCCCAAATCCAATGACTATAATGAGGATAGAGATGCCATAGAAGACATGTCGCTTCCCTAGGAAGTTGATGTTGGTGCCTATCAATAAGTTCTTATTATATCCATAAGCAAAGGTGATATTACTCTCTTTATTGCGTTTTATCCACCAACTAAAGATAAGGCGTGTAATAAATACTGCTGTAAAGAAGGAGGTAATAATACCAATCATCAAGGTAGTAGCAAAGCCACGTACAGGACCTTGTCCCAATCCATAGAGGATAACACCTGTCAATAAGGTAGTAACGTTAGCGTCTACAATGGAGCTATTAGCTTTCTGGTAACCTATCTGTATGGCCTCCTGCACCTTGCGCCCTCGACGAATCTCTTCTCGGATGCGTTCAAAGATTAATACGTTGGCATCAATAGACATACCAATGGTGAGCACGATTCCTGCAATGCCTGGAAGAGTCAGTGCAGCATTGAATTGGGCCAAGATACCCAATATAAATACGATGTTAAAGAGCAAAGCCAAGTTGGCTATGATCCCTCCCTTGGCATAGTACAGCAACATGAAAAGGACAATAACGGCTATCCCTAACGCCATAGAGTTCATTCCTTGCCATTGAGCTACCTTGCTGAGGGTGGGACCAATGATGGCTTCTTCTGTGATCTTCACCGGCGCAGGTAGTGAGCCAGCTTTGAGTATATTCGCTAGGTCTTTGGCTTCCTCGATACTAAAGTTACCTGATATCTGGGAGCTTCCATTGGGGATCTCTGTGTTGACAACCGGTGCTGAATATACCTGATCATCCAAGGTAATGGCTATCGGTTTCCCTATGTTGCTAGCTGTGATGTTCTTCCACACCTTCGCGCCACGGCCATTCATCTGCATGCTTACCGCAGGCCTTCCCTGGTCATCAAAAACCTGACGAGCATCTGTTATAACATCCCCTTCTAGCAAAGGCAAGGTATTCCTGCCTGCTTTAATTGGATAAAGTGTTAAAGTCTCTGTTCCTTTGGCATCTTGGTGAGGCTTCACATCCCACAACCACAGTAGGTCTTTAGGAAGCATAGACTTGACATCAGGTCTGTCTAATATTTGTTGAATCGCCGCTACCTCCTCCACCGCATAGATCAATCGATAACCTAGTTTCTTGGTCTTAGGAACTTCCGCTGTCTCTTGGTTAGCTGCTCCCTTGACTTGTCGGACTGACTGTTCCTCCTTGGTCAATAATGTATCGATAGCTTCTAAGGGCTTCACAAGCTCTGGGAAGTCATAAACCTTCCAGAACCTTAATTGGGCTACACCTTGTAACAGCTTCCTCACACGTTCTGGGTTATTAACCCCTGGAAGCTCTATCTGAATCTTACCAGTACCTTGCAAACGTTGAATATTGGGTTGGGACGTGCCAAATTTATCAATACGTGATCTAACAATCTCAAAGGCTCTGTTAATGGCATGATCTACTTCAGCATCTAGATATTTGAGAATTTCTTGGTCGCTAGTTTCACGCGTTATATGGCTCCTATTAGCAGCTGTAGCAAAAATGTCGCTTAACCTACCTTCTGGACGAAGTTGTTTATAAGCCTGGTAAAATAACCTGGTAAAAGGAAGAGCTGCTTGGGCATGTTGCTTTTGAGTGGCGACCTCTATCGCTTGGGTAAAAGCTTCATCTTTTGAATTACCTGCTAACCCTTTGATAAGTTCTACGGGGGATACTTCTAACGTCACATGCATCCCGCCTTGCAAGTCTAATCCTAGATTGAGTGATTTTTCTTTTACCTCTTCGTAAGTATAGCTAGTCCCTAAGAAACTAAAGACAGGCTCCTTCCATACAGAATCGAGATAATTTTGCTTTTTGATAAAGTCGGTTTGCCCTGCTTCGGTCGTAGCGTATTGGGTAGCTTGCTTCTGTACCCTAACATCTAGCCAGGTAAAAGATAAATAGTATAAACAAAGCAGAGAGACAACACTCGTTAAAAAGATAATCAGTCCTTTATTTCTCATGATTAATAATAGCTATAGGTATAATAATAACGTCTGGATTGCGAGGCTACTATGTAGCCTCGCAATGACGGACTTACAACTGGCGCAAGCAACCTCACTTGTGTCGAACATTTTAATAGCAGTCCCTCAGCTGGAGCTGGGCGACTGCTACATGTGGTATCAGGACTGCGGGGATCCTTCGGATCTCACAGTGACGACTCCTCCATACTGGCACAAGTATTTTACTTGTGTCAAGCACCTGACAACAATAATAACGAGCTAAATTAGGTTAGTTGACCGACTAATACAACAATATACCTTCTTTATCATCTTTCACTTTATATTTGGATAAGTCCCAGTTATTTTCGAATCTTTAGGATGCTTATCGGCTAGGTCAACTTCCCAGCCAAAACTATATGAAGAAACACTTACCTAACTTTTTAACTTTACTTAATCTAGCCAGTGGCAGCATTGGTACTATCCTAGCTTTAAAAGGGAACCTTGTGGATGGCGCCTTATTTATCAGAGTAGGTGCCTGCTTTGACTTCTTAGATGGATTTGCAGCTCGGGCTTTGCGATTACACTCTCCTTTGGGTAAACAGCTTGACTCATTGGCAGACCTTATTACGTTTGGCTTCTTACCAACCGTCATTATGTATTCGCTCTTGGAACTCCACAGTTCTTCTAACGAATTACCCTATATTACCCTGCTGATTACCTTATGTGCTGCCTTGCGACTGGCTAAGTTCAACATATCCACGGATCAGAAAAATGTATTTTTAGGTCTTTCTACGACTGCCTTAGGTCTTTTCATCAGTACACTACCCCCTATTATTGCCCATAACAACTATCCAGCACTTAACAATATCCTCCTGCAACCCTACATGCTAGTAGCCTTATCTGTACTGGGATCTATCTTATTGGTGACTAAGATCCCCTTTATGGCTTTAAAATTTCAAGGCTATGGCTGGCGTCCCAACCGCATGCGCTATTTGTTTGCATGCATAGCGCTTGCCTGTATGGCGATGTGGCGTATGGAAGGTATTGCCTTCAGCATGCTCTTATATATTTTTTTCGGCAGCCTGTTGCAAAAATATACACCAGTGGCTGAGAAATAGCCCCAGGAGCACGGTATAGAGATGGTTATTACCTGGTAAAAAAGAATAAATGATTCTATTTTGCAAAGCATTTTATGGTTGGAAATATTCAAAATATATTGAAAATCAGTAGAATAATAAGTCAATGTACTAATTAACTTAAATGACCAGTTAGGCAACGAATTAAACCACTGGATGATCACGATCACTTCTGTTACCGCGAGTCCTACAGGGCGTGGCGGTCCAACATGATAAAGAGGTATGCTTCATACTATCACTACTAGCAACTTAGGTTAATTAGTTGACCGTCATAGGTTAGGAAAAATCTACAATAGCGCCCAATCCATTACACTGTGGCACCATTTTCTGCTAAGATCTACTTACAAAGCTGATATAGGAAATAAAAAAATCCTATATTGTTTCACGCATTAGCCAAGCAAGATTAATTATTTCACCTATGCAATACCTCAGTATAGATTACATCATTGTTTATGCTTTTTTAGCTATTACACTAGCCATAGGATTTCGGTCTGGTAAAAATATAAAGGACGTTCAAGACTATGTTTTAGCCAATAGGTCTTTTGGTAAATGGGCTATATTACTCTGTTACTTAGCTACAGCTAAGGGCGGTGGTGCTGTCATTGGAGCAGCTGCTAAAAGTTATTCAGAAGGTATTATTGATGGATTAACCTTGGCATCTAGCATGACTATGTATGTGCTGATGGGAATATTCGTGTTGCCTAAAATAGCCAATTTTAAAGATTGTCTTACTTTAGGTGACTTGGCCGCAACTTTCTATGGTGAGAAAAGTAAGATTATTACAGGTATCCTAGGAGGTATTACAACGGTCTGTAGGGCAGGGATGGAATTAATTATGCTGGGAGTGTTATGTGAAGCTTTATTGGGAATTCCAGCTAGTATAGGGATTATTATTAGCGGGGTACTATTAGCAATTTATTCAGCATATGGTGGTATTAGAAGCGTAACAGCTACTGATATATTCCATTTTTTAATTTTGTTAATAGTTATTCCTATGCTAGCTTACATCGTTGTGAATGCTGCGGGTGGCATAGAACATATCTTTGCCTCTTTACCTGCTGAAAAGCTCAAGATTGTTGGACATAAAAAATCAGGGCATTATCTGGCTTGGTTTATCATCTGGAGTTTATTACCTCTCAATATCCCTTCCAACCCAGCTACTATGCAAAGGTTTCTCATGGCTAAAAATGGTAGGGATTTGATGGAACAACGCATGCTTGCATCTGCTTTCAATCCTGTATTTCGATTAACGGTTATGCTAATTGGTGTTGGTGGATTTATCCTTTATCCTTCTATAGAAGCTAAAAATATTGTTCCGCACATTATTCAAAATTTACTTCCTACGGGGATTAAGGGCATAGCTATTATAGGATTATTAGCTGTTATGATGTCAACTATCAACGCTTATCTTCATGCAGTTGGTTTTACCATAGTACATGATGTGATTAAGCCAATATGTGATAGAAAAAAATGGTATTTCGATGAATTAAGTTGGATGCGTTGGGCTACCTTGTTAATTAGTTTCCTAGCCATAGCAGTTGGTATTCTCAATAAGGATATTTATAGAGTGGTATTAATCCCCCTTGGATTTAGTGGTCCACTACTGATGTTCCCTATACTCTCTGGGATCATGGGGCTCAAAACAGATAAGAAATCTTTTTATGCTGCTTTTGTAGTTACTATCATCGCATTTGGCTTATCAGAATGGCTCCTTCCACATGATCAACATTATTTTACGATCCTCATTACTACGTTTGCTAATGGTATTACCTTTTTTGGTGTACATGTATTTAGGAATAGGGGATTTGCTTTCGTTAATAGTACTATAGGACAAGTAGTACCATTGAAGCCCCATAGGTTCTCGCTAGTAACTCTATTAAAAAAAATTATCCCAACTCCTACAAATATCATTCACTATTCGCAAAAAAAGGTAAAAAAATATGGAGCTTCCTATATCATTTTTGGGGTATTCTTAACACTGAACTATGTGGCTCCATATTTCTTGTGGACTTCTGTAAAACTAGAACATCAAAACACTATGTTGATCCTAAGATTAATAGGTGGTGTTTTATGTGGGTTGCTTATTGTACAAGAGAAATGGCCTACTGTGCTGTTACCATATTTACCTATCTTTTGGCATATAACTGTTTTTTTTACATTGCCTTTCACAAATACCATCATGTATTTACTAAGTGGAGGAAGTACAGAATGGCTGACTAGTTTTATGGCTATCATTATTCTACTATTTATACTACTAGACTGGGTCACAGCTCTCACTGTAGGGGTATTAGGCATACTGTTGGCACTAGGATTTTACCAGATTGCTATAGGGAAAATTGACCTGTCTTTAGATTTTACTTCTAAGTACCTACTTACCTATCAAGGAATATTTGGACTTCTCATCGGTCTCGTTTTCGCTCGTAGAAGACAACTGCGTTATGATCAGCTTGCTACAGATAATCAAATTCTAGCAGCTACAGAACAAGAAGCTAGACAAGCTCACTTAGAAACATTCATAGAGAAGATACGTTTAATTAAAACGCTGAAAAATGCTGATATCCATAAACTTTCTACTGCTGTAAAAGAGCTCAAATTGGTGAGAAATCAATCAGCTTCATCAGTGGGTTCCTTAGATAAGAATTTACAAGATATTGAGTCCGCCGTTGCTTCGGTGGCACTAGCTTTGACAAGGGTAGATCACCGAGCTATGGATTATCTTCGGCTAGAGATAAAACCGATCACGATAGCGCAACTGCTTGGGCAATTGCAACAACAGCTTCCTAAATCCACCTTGCATTATATAGGACAGACCCAGCATCCCCAAATTATCTGTGATCCAATCCAGCTGGTAAGAGTGCTCAAGAATACGATTGTAGCGCTGCCCCATAACGAGGACGCACAGCAAAAAGACTATTACCTAACTATGCAAGATGCAAGCCTAATGTATCCGCTCCCCATGGTGAGTAAAAAGGGAGACTATGTCAAGGATCTGCCAGCTATCCGATTTGTTATTTCAGAGCAGACAGACCATCTACCTGACTTAGCAGCTAGTTATGCACCAGAGATGAATAGTTCTACTTTGCCTAACCCAACCAGTGGTCGAGAACTTTTGCTCACTGAGAATCAACGCATCATAAAAGCGCATTATGGCTATACCAATGTGGATATTAATAAGCAGACTACTTATGATTACTACCTCTATGTAGTCCCTGTAGATATAAATGAGATTCGTCCTGCAGACATGAATGATCCTGCTATGGAGTTGGGAACAGAATTGGTGCGAGCCAATGACCAGTACCCAGGTGCCCAGCAGCAAGAACAAGCATTTCTAACGGATGTACAACAAAAATCATTTGCTACTATAGAGAAGGTAAAAGAAGCCTTGGAGGTGATTAAATGGTACCATGGCTCGGTGAGTAGAAGATCTGGAGAGCCGTATTATTTACATCCTTTAGCAGTAGCTCAAATTGTTCTTGACTGGAATCAAGAAGAAGCTACTATTATAGGAGCCCTACTTCATGATGTGGTCGAAGACACTCCTATGTTGCTGGAAAACATTGATATGATGTTTGGCCCTGAGGTAGCAACGGTAGTGGATTACGTAACACACTTTGAAAATTTTAAAGATAGTTTTTATAGAATGAAATTAAATGATACTGAAAATAAGAGAATGTTACTGGAAGCAACGGACAAAAGAGCATTGTATGTTAAGGTAGCAGACCGCCTGCATAATATGCGTACCATAGAAGGTCATAAAACAGAAGAAAAAAAGAAGAAAATATCTGAGGAGACGTTGACTTTCTTTGTGCCTTTAGCAGGACAATTGGGCTTAGAGAAAGCTGCAGAAGAATTGTTGGATATAAGTACGCGTGTGTTGAATAGGTAGCCTCAACTTGTCCTAACCTACAACAGCCCCTTATTAACGAAATAAGACAACCCATCTTTTACACCACGGATAACATATTTACATTGTATTTTAGAAGCAATATTTCTATTTTACAAGGTATTGATGGAACGATTCAGCTTTTATCAACAGATCCATGAACCGTTTGAAGTGCATTCGGTATGTGGCTTACTGAGACCTAGGCAGGTAGGCAAGACTACTTTAGTTACTCCTTAAGAAGTGAGTTAGGACTAGTTTTAGGGTAAGCGTTCACTCCTATGTACGGAAGTGGTTAAAAAGTAAAAGATCCGCCTTTGGGAAAATGGCGTAGTGGTGTAGGGAGCTCACTCCCTACACTCAATGGTGCCAGGAGCTACTCCTGGCACCACAAGCAGCGTGCCTTTGGCGAGGAGAACTAGGGCAATGGGGGTTGGCCTCGCAGCTTTAGTTTGGCCTAGTTCTCTTCAATGTGTTGTGCATAGGCAGTTCATATAAAATGGTGACAGGAGGTATCTCCTCTCACTCCAAAACGTCATTGCGACTGCCGCGGTCACTTCGTTCCCTCGCAGTGACAAACCCGATAGGGGTGTGGCAACCCTTCCAGCAGCGGTGATTTTTTTGTCTGCTTTTTGCAAGGTAGGTAAAAATTAGGTTGCCAAAGGCAAATCTTGATATAACAGGTACGGCTCCTTTAAAACCTGTGGGCTATTCAGGCAATTGTTAGGTGAATATGTATGCGTGAACGCTTACGTTTTAGGAGGTTTTTTTCTTTTTTATCCTAGTCAGCTTGCTTTTAAGCTTCCTAATAATGGTTTCTAAGGTCCTTTTCTCTGCCCAGGGCCCTACTTTTTGGCAATCCCCCAACAAGTAGGCAAAAAACTCTCCGCTGTGATTAAAGAGCTAAAATTCCCTTCCTATCCTATTGAACCGACCATCACAAACTAAATTGCCACGCCCCTATGGGGCTCGCAATGACATGCTATGCATACCCACTGTGCTGGTTCGGTTCGCCTGGTACAAGGCGAATTTTTGAGAGTGTTGATACATAGATAGACACTCAATAAATATAGCGAAGTAGTGG
>CAZZEE010000026.1:0-9867 GCA_964652695.1 uncultured Cytophagales bacterium | reverse complement strand
AATTGTGCCAGGAGTTCGTCACTGCGAGCCCCGAGAGGGGCGTGGCAGTCCTGGCGCCACAAGTAATGAGCAGCGTTCCTTGGAGAAGAGAACTAGGACAGTGGGTTGGCCTTGCAGCTTTAGTTTGGCATAAACAAAACGGTAGCAGGAATTAATTCCTGCTACTCCAAAATGTCTTTGCGAGGCCCGGAGGGCCGTGGCAACCCCGAAGGGCTCATCGTTGCGTAGGCTTTAAGAGTTAGAAGATAATCCCTTCTATATGCGCATAGGAAGTTCATTTTAGTCATTTTCCAGCAGCGGAGACTTTTTTGCATACTTTTTGTGTGGCTGACAAAAAGTATGTCGTCGAAGCCAAAGCTGGGTACAACAAGTTTGCCGCTTTAAAACCTATATGAGACTTCTTTCGAAACCTCACCAACTCTTAGCCCCACACTCACTGGATACCCGCCTTCGGGGGTATGACAGCATTGGTGAAGTTGCTATAAACGTGAAGAAAAGCTACCGACTATTAACATCTAACATTAGACTTCTTTCAAAACCTCGCCAGATCTCAGACACACGCCCGCTGGATACTCGCCTTCACGAGTATGACAAAATGGGGAGTTGTTGTAAGTGTTGTGGAAAAAGACTATCAGCTGTTGATATATAACATTATAGAGTTTTGAAAGAAGTCTATTATAGAGTTTCGAAAGAAGTCTATGGCTACTTAGGCAATTGTTAGGTGAAATATGTAGGCATAAATGCTTACAATATCAAGAGGTATTGACTCGTGAATGGATGTCACGCCTCTCGCCATCCTAAATACACTAACGACCCCCAAAGAGCACTATCAGCTCATGTACATGTAAGTTACAGCTGATATATATCTTCCCTTTCTCATGTAGCTTACCCCATTCTTTATTTCTATACAACGGTTGAGCATAGGTACAATCTATGCCTAACCAACCCACATGATACTGAAAGCCTAGGATAAGGCTAGCTAACATCAAGGATAATTGGGCATTTTTAGGATCTGTATTCGACCGTTTGGGCAAATAGCCTATATCAACGCCAGTGCTTACATTCAACGGATACAACCAACGCGTAAAAGGAAGCAAATGCTTCCAACTAATCTCTTGTTTGCAATATACCCCCTTGTTGCCAGTGTAGCTTTCAGTAAACCCACGCACCTGTTCAGATCCTGTTAGGGACAACTGCTGGTCGCCAATAATCTCATCTCTACTATACTGTCCTGTGCAATCCAGCTGATAATGAAAAGATGATTTGAAAAACGTAAAAGGACGATTCCAAAGTCCATGAACATGCATCTTCTTAAATTGATGTTTAGGCATATCGGACACTCGTACGCCAGGCTCAGGCTTATCTTTGTCCACCTCAGCGCCAAACCAAGTAAGCCCTTGTTCGTAAGAAAGGGTTAGTGTATAGAATCCTTGGTATAGAAGCCCTGTATGATTTGTCTCTAGTTTACCCTGTGTGGCAGGTTTACTTTGCGTATGAATGACTACGTCTTGTATAAAATTACTAGCTGTACTATGATTTAAGGCCACGAGTATAGTTCCCCGATACCCACCATATTTATAGATAGGAATCTTCACTTCATAGGCCTGTACATAACTATGCTGTGTGTATAACTTCTGGTAGTCTTTTGTCCCATACGGGGTAATAGCAGTATTGATGTTGTGGCTAGTAGACACGTTCAAAGGGCCTATAGGGAAGCTATACTTCAGCATCCAATGACGATTACGTAGCTTCTTTCCCTGTAACACCTTGGCATAATTGATGTCATAGTGTGCTGTTATACTATCATTGATACTCAATAGGTTGTCAATGTCTACATGATATTTCCATCGCCACTTCCCAGCTTCTTCTTTTCCTAGATTATCACTTCCTATATTTATACGCACAGGCTTACTCACTGTCTGATCAACAAGTATAACAGATCCACCCTCCCGTAGTCCTGGTAAAATCCTTAAAGTTGCCCAACTGGAAGAAACAGCATTCAGTTGGTCTATCCCTCGATCCAAATACGGTAAATACAAAGGGCAGCCTTTAAACCACAGGAAAGCGGTGGCAACCTTTCCCTTATCTCTAGCAGTGTGTCCATTCAAGATAATATCTTCTATGAACCCTAGTTGAATGTCTATCTTCAACTCACCTGCTTGCAGGCTTTGTCCAACTCTAACTTTTACTTGGGTAGTAGGATACCCTTGGGCAATATAATAGGCTTGGATAGCTTGTGCAAGCTGATTAATTCGGGTAGCATCTACGAGTTGGTGGAGATAGGGTTTGAGTAAACGCTTTCTAGCTCTCCTCCCTAAAAACTTGGCTCCTTGTAAGGTTATTTTTTGAAGGTAAAAACGTGGAGAATCCTGGGGATGTTCTGTATCAGCTGTGGTTTCAGGAACTTTTCCTGAAACTCCTTTTGTAGCTAGTGCTTCAGCCATTGGTTGTTTATTATTACTGGTGGTCTGAGGAGTTCCCGAAGCGTTAGCAGTTGGCTGAACCGATCCTCCTTCACTATCCTTAGTATTGCACATGGCTGTTGTACCCACCCAACTAAGGCTAAAAAAGAGGCTAGCATAAAGTGTATAAACAAGAAATTTAGGTCTCATTGGATACCAGGCTATCAAAGGCTATTAAAGTACTTCAATAACCTGAAAAAATCAAAACTGACCTTCCAAGCAAATACATGCCCTATGTCGAACCCCCGATGCCATCTAAGATGGACACTATCCAACTCGTCTTGATCTGGGCCAATCTTCATTTTAGAATGAGCCGTGAATGCATCTAATGGGATAGAGCATACTAGGCCAGTATAAATGCCTACTGGAAATACAAGCCCCCACTCCAACAATATATCGTAATACAAGGAAGGCATACCTGGAAGCGTCTTTACATCTACCCTGTGACGGGGTGTCTTGGGCTTCTCATGTAGATTAAATGCAGATAAATCAGGGACATAGGCAGCGTTGCGCAGATATCGTACCATACAGCCAACTGAAAAAGAATTAAAAATATCAAAGTTCCAAAATGAGATAGGTCGTATCCACTTCAAACAGATGGGTACCTGTAAAAACTTCTCTACAACATAAGCTTTGTTAGTCAGTTCAGGCTCCCATTTTATTTGCTGGGGGAACTGAACTCCTACTTCTAGCACAAAACTAGCCTCTCCTTCGCGGGTGCTATCCCTTTCTGGGTGACCCATACTCCAAGTTTTGGTCGCATGGTTATAGATATGAACAATTGTTTTCAGTCGCTCTGCTTCGGTAAGTGGCTTGTGGTAATATTTATGCAGATAATACCCTATCGCAATGCCTCCCGTGGTATGAGCATTTGTCAATCCATGATATACAACCTCGATCGATCCCTGAAAATTATCCGTTATATACGCTTGGCTAGTACTGTACTTGGGCTTAGAAGCAGAGACAGCCCATACCAGTGTGGAAGCATGCAACCAACCCACCAGCATTACCAGCAAGATCCATAAATGATGTTGCTTAGTCATTAGACTTAAAATAGTTCAATAACCTATAAAAATCAACGCCTACACTCCAGGCAAACATCTTACGTTGGACGCTCCTTTGGCTTTGTACATATTCACTCGTTAACTTCTTGTCTTCTTGGGGCTCATAGACAAGCTTTGAGCCTAGATAAAATGAATCTAACGGAAGGTAAAATATAAAGCTCGTGTAAATACCTAGGGGAAAGATAAGCCCCCATTCAACCAATAAGCTGTAATAAAACGAGGGCATGTCGTTTAACTTTTTCTTTAAGTTAATAGGTGGGGGCGGCTCTTGACCTGACTGCTTCAAATTACGTTTAGGTGTCTCATAGATATCATATATAGAGTTAGTCAAATATTGCACCATGCAACCTACAGATGTTGAGCTAAAAATATTGTATCCTAACAGCTTAATAGGTATCGTCCATCTAAAACCAATAGGTACGTCCACGAACTTATCCATTACATAAAAGTTACCATGAAGCGTCCACTTGCTAGGGCTTGACAAGTGCATACCACCTTCCACCATAAAATTGGCTTCTCCTGGCCGGGTATTAGGCTGCTCTAATATACTAGCGTCCTTACTTGCAGCAGCTATACGTTTACGTTGCTCTTTAGAAGAATGAATTGGTTGATGATGGTACTTATAAAGGTAATACCCGACCACTATACCTCCAGACCGAAAAGAGGGGCCACCATGCACATATTCTACTGCTCCTTTGAAATTATTGATGATATAATCGTAAGTCGTTTTGTATTTGGTTTCTTTGAGTTCTAAAATGGGTTGCTGCCCCCATGCGGGCACAGCCAGACAGCATCCGGCAAATAGAACTCCTATATAAACTTGTTGCTTGGTCATACTGGTATGATTGTAAGGAAATTATCTAAGGGCGCCAGCAATCGAATACCAAATTCGTCACTGCGAGACTCGGGGAGTCGGGGCGGCAGTCCATGCTACTTATATACCTTGTCTCATAGATTATCTTCTATCCCACAGGCCTACACAACGATGAGCCCTTCGGGGTTACTTCGCTACTATCACTACGAGATGCGAAGCATCGTGGTAGTCGCAATCGCGGGTTTCCGTTGTTGAAACACCCTACCTTTCCTCTATAATCTCGAATAAGGTATCATGCCCTGCTACACAAAAAAGGCCGCAAGATAATCTTACGGCCTTTATACTTTTCCTTTCTTGTTGCACTTAAGGCTTTGGTAACTTCTGTGCCTCTGCTTGATAGCCCTTAACCTTTGTGGCCAGGTCTTTTGCTTCTTGTGTACCTATCTCCGTAACAAACGTATCTACCACTGCTACCCACGCATCGATGCGTTCGATAGCGTTCAAGCTTTGTTGATCTTTTTCTTGAGCGAAATGCTGAGCTTCCTTGAGCGCTCCTTGAGCGAACTGATCCACAGCTTTAAAATCTTGTTTCACAAACTGATTTATTTCTTGAACGAGCTTGTCATCAGGTTTATTAACCTCATCTTGTAACAAATTTTTTATAGGACTTGGGATATGCTCCCCTTCTTGCTCCAGTACATTTTGTAATCTTTTTTTATAGGCCGATGCATTAGGGATGCTTGCTTTTGCTGAGACGAGTAATTGAGAAGTTGCTATTGTCCTTTTACCAAAGGCTGGGATATGATCAGAGTTGTCTCGAACTTTTTGTTCCCAAGGGAATAAAGCAGAGTGCATGTAACTACCACCATCCTGCTTATCCTCAGGCTTAGTAGGATCATTATCTCGGCTTTCAAGTTTTTTTTGAACTTCTAACACTTTTGGATCCTGCATTTTCGTCAGCCTCTCGTTGTTCACCCATATTAGTTCTTCTTGAATTAGTAAATTCTTATTTTGGTCTTGGAAAACTAATGGAAACTTAACTGCATACTGCTGAAGAGTTGCTAGGTCACTTGCAAGTTGTAAAGAAAAGGATATAGATTTATCTTTCTCATTAAGTACAATAGAGGTTCCTAACACTTTAGATAAAGTGGTACGAATATTGTTTCCACTTTCATTACCTACTTTAAAACTAATGCTTGCATTGTTGTTCAATATAAGCTCGATATCATCAGTACTAATAGGGATATCGCCTATATTGCTTAGTTCTAAGTTAGAAGGTTGATTATCAATCAATACAAGTTCCGCCGTATTATCTAATTGTAGCTTTAGCTGAACACCACTTGCTTCCCAAATAATTTTTTCGCTTGCTGCAATTTCTTTTTGTCCTTTCTTGAGCTTGATAACCATCTCCGCTCTTGTTTCTCCATTAGGTTTATGAATAGCAAAGCCAGAACCAGAGACACCCTGATCCGCTGTTATAATTCCTAATACAGTAGTGAATGCAAGCTCATCAACTTGTGCAGTAGAACGACCTAATTTATTGGGACCACTCTTTTCAAAAGTATTTTTTGTTGTTGTAAATTGAAAGGTAGCCTTATTGTTACTAACTATTTCTACACTTAGATCACTAGTCTCTATATCGCTCTCTGTATGATTCATCAAGCCAAAGCTAACTATATTACTTCCTACGAACCGCTGAGGTAAATTAGCTATTTCTAGCTTACCTACTTGGCAAGTTACCCTCTCTTCTACCCCCTCTTGCACTTCTCCCTTATAAAGCAACTGCAACTTAAATACTGCTTCTGTATCAGCACCTAGGTTGATTGTTAGTTTCTTATTAATAGCGGCTCCGCCCTTATCTATTGCTTCTAGAATATCTATGGAGTAAGTGCCATTTCCTAGGTCTTTTGCGCCATCTATGGTAGCTACATTGCCTTGCTCCCGAGTTATCAATAGTTGTAGCTGGTTAGGCTCGGTCTTATCCGTACCTTAATTAGATATTTTGAGCTCACAAGTTTTTTTGCCCCCTTTGAGGACTGCATCACTTAGCCTTTCTAACTTTAAATCAATAGGTTTATCGCTATGCTCAGGCTTGCCCTGACCGGGTGTTTCTGTAATCGTGGGATCACCACTTTTGCATGATTCACATGAAACAACGCTTAACATAAGTGCTGCTATGCTTAATAAACTTAAAAAAGTTAGCTTGTAATTTTTCAATAGTTTGCTTGTTATGTTCATATTTACGTGCTTTTTATTTAAGTGATTAAATGTAGTTGCCAATGTAAACAATTAGGTTGTTGAGAGCAAGCTAATTAGGCAAAAGCAATGAAGGTAAGTTCATGGTAGTTCTTCATCTAAAGACACTGTATAACTCCACAAGTCTTTTTTAAATTTCTCTAGCTCCTTGATATGGGTTTAATTTTGACAGGTTTAAGCTCTACCCTCTCTTGGGATTAGTTCCCTCTCCACAAAGAGAAAAACATTAGACCTTCTGCGAAACGATTTTAAGGTAGAAAAAAGTGGCCATAAGAGGCTATAATAAGCATATTTTCTGTGCCATATTTACTTTCGCAGCGGGTCTATTGGCTTTCTACCAACAATTACCGACCTTTGCTAGGGTTTTATATCTAGAGTCTTAAATTTAAATCATTATCATCATGAATAACAAAATTCTTACTTACCTAAAGAGTAAAGCACTAGTTCAATTATTTTTCTTTCTGTTACTATTGCATACTGCCAGTTGTGGCAAAAATGCAACAATTTCTACTTCCAGCGAAAGTCGATATACTAACAATGAGAAAGGCAATGGGCCTTCTTCAGGTCCATTAAATATCGAATTAACTTCCTCTGGACAAGCTGAAGGCAGTGATACCATAGAATTTCAATTAACTAACAAAGGTTCTGAAGATATTGATGTAGAAAAAATGCAGATTTTATTAGAAATCACTGACGGAAAAGATGCTAATGGTCAAAACACAAAGGCAGGCAAATTATTGCCTACTTACTTTTCTACTAATAGTATTCAGGCTGGCAGTTTCAATATTAAATTTGGTTCAACAACTACACAACCAGCTGTGGCTCTCATAGGTAAACAAAAACTAGCAGCTAACCAATCTGCCAACATAGTTGTAAAAATAGTAGAATCAAACGACCTAGCCAGTGCCATGCTTACCTGCCAGATTGTAGGAGGTTCCAACAAAGAGGGGAACCCTATTATTAAATCCGTTGTTCCTCTAACTTTTGCTCCTATTGCAATTCCGCAAAAAGGCGATATAACAACCACCATCAAAAAGGCACAATTTACAGGAGCTACCAACGAGTTAACCTTGGAGTTCGCATTTCAAAATGTGAGTGACCGCACTGTTAACTTAGCATCTTTACAATTTAACTTGGAGCTTGATGGAACAATAAAAGGAAAAACCACTTATTCTAGCCAAGAATTGTTTACTGGTAGCAAGATCTTAGAACCTGGGAAAACAATAGAAGCTACTCCACAACCTATGCAGATAAAGAAAAAAGATGTAATTGAAGCATTAAAGCTTGCTGTTGGAACTAATGACTTAATAGTAGCCATTCAGATAGCAACCCCAAAGGCAGAAGAGATCTGTAATGTAAAACAACCTGTCAAGTTAATTTCGCCAGATATTGAGGGGGTAGGGCCTAAGCAAGGAAGCAAAATAGAGCATACATTAGATGCTCAGCAAATCATACTCAATAAGGATGGCAAACTAGTTTTTCCAATAACTTTTCATAACGTTAGTGATCATGCTATAGATTTAAGAAAGCTAGAGCATGAGGTTAGGATATGTAAAGGATCCAATGTAATACAAGCTAATAACTATAAAGCTGGTGATATGCAATGGGGGAATTGCATACTAGGAAAAGGCGACGATAATAAACTAGATTATTCATTACCTAAAAATGTAACTGACCATATCCTTGGCAACAATACCTCCGACTATACATTCGAATTCATAACCAAATCTGCTACCGACCAGCAATTGTTAGGAAGTGTAAAACAACCTTTTAAAGTTAAGGTAGGACCTATAACTGGTGAGAGTAAGGTAGAAGCTAATATATCGCCTGTGGTAGATTTACAGTACGATCAGGAGAAAGATCTATACGAAGCAGTATTTAAGTTCACCATCAAAAACACAAGCAGCTATGTTATCGATTTAAACAAAATTTACTGCGATATTTCTATTAAAGAACCAAATGAGCAAGGTGGAGAGAATGATTTGCAATGGTCTGATTCTACTAATCTACTCAATCCAAGTAAAGAGGCTACTCTAAGCTATCGTATTGGTTTAGGAGATGATAAAACAAAAATAGAAAATTATCTAGCAGCAACCACTTTCCAAGTGGAGGTAGCTGTGAAAAATTCGGATGGAACATATGTACTAGGGACAAATAAACAACAAGTAAAATTCAACAAATAGCGTCTTGCTACTCTTGTATAAAAAGGCGTAAGTCCAACACACACTTATGCCTTTTTTATTTCCCCCTTACCACTTAGCATACTTCGTCTCACTAATGGCCTTGTGCGTGCGCTAGGTCGTCGGAGGCGGTGGCTAGATTAGTAGTGAGGCTGGTGTATAGAAGTGTACAAATTAAAAATCTAGATCGCATTGTATTGTTTTAGAGGAAACTCCCCGTCACAGTAGAGAGATGAGTTCTAATATTAGACCTCCTGCGAAACCAAATTAATGTAAGAAAATCCCTTTATTAAGCGTCATATTAAGCACCTTTTCTACACTAAAAACCATTTCGCAGAAGGTCTATTATTTTAGTTCTGGTTTGCTTCAAATAGCTTTAACTCACTAGTTTCGCTAACTATTAAAATACTCGGATCCAAATAAGAAAAACCCAATATATACAAATCAAAATAACCATAAGCATTGGTACAATTCCATACTTGATTTAATTGCTGGCCAATATATTGCGTAAAAATATTTTTACCCTCCAAGCGTTTCTTTTTATCAAATGTACCTTGGATAAACTCCAAACAGATCTCATCAGTATCAGCTATTGCCTTAATTTTGATAATACCTACTTTAAAATATAAACAAATTATATCTATGGTACTTTTTTCGTTTATCTCTGGTAAAGCATATTGATCGTAGCATATATCAGCAAATAAAAGCTCTTCTCCTAAAAAATTGTCTATTCCAAATTTATTTTCCACCATATTTTTGAGCCTTTTTGGTCGCTTCTTTAATTAGTTTCAAAACAGTTTTTGCTTTTCTATCTCCACTTGCAGCTTTATTAGCTATTTCCCCTAAACTCATATTCCAATAACCCGAATCCCCTTCACGTGTTGCTGAACCATTCCCTCCTCTTAATTTCAACGCTTCTCTTGCAGGTTTATCTTTTAATTCACCTAAAGTACCAATAGCTTGCTTACCTTTTTTGGTTAGCTTAATAACAGAATCACTATTATTTGTTTCAGGAACTGCATTACCATTAACCTCCCCTTGAGCCTGCCCTGTCGATTCCCCACCCCCCTGTACTTCCCCATCCCCACTAT
>CAZZEE010000025.1:0-10028 GCA_964652695.1 uncultured Cytophagales bacterium | reverse complement strand
TGTGGTATCAGCAAGCAGCCTACCAGGGAGATCTATATGCCCAAAACAATATTGGAAGTTTATACTATCATGGCCAAGGGGTGAAACAAAATTATGCTGTTGCTTATGAATGGATCAGTAAAGCTTCCTTGCAAGGACTAGCCGTTGCACAAAGAAATCTTGCTTTGATGTACTTCCAAGGTTTGGGAGTCAAGCAAAATTATCAAGATGCTTTCTATTGGTATAGCCAAGCAGCAGAGCAAGGAGACGCTGATGCCCAAAATGATTTGGGAGATATGTACCAAAATGGGGAAGGTGTACAACGAGATTATGGACAGGCTTTCAAATGGTTTAAGCTAGCAGCTGACCAAGGCTTAGTTCAAGCCCAAGTAAATCTTGCGTTACTATATTCCCAGGGACGTGGGGTAGAAAAAGATCATCATGAAGCTTTTAAGTGGTATAAACAAGCGGCAGAACAAGGAGATGGGATAGCGCAGAATAGCCTAGGGGTCATGTATAGGTTGGGAAGAGGAGTAGCACAAGATAATGTGAAGGCAGTTGAGTGGTATAAGCTAGCAGCAGTAGGAGGGTGTGTCATTGCGCAAGAGAATCTTGCCTATATGTATTCCCAGGGGCAAGGCGTAGAGAAAAATGATGAAGAGGCTTTGGCATGGTTTAAGTTAGCGGCAGAGCAAGGTGATGTAGACGCACAGTACGAATTAGGACATATGTATGAAAACGGACAAGGTGTGGCCGTAGATCATGCAGAAGCTTTGAAATGGTATAAGCTAGCGGCAGAACAAGGCTTATTGTCTGCCCAATTGGAATTGGGTAATCTGTACGCTACTGGTAGAGGGGTTGCGATGGACTTTGTAGAAGTTTTAAAATGGTATAAGCTAGCCGCAGAACAAGGAGAGTTATTGTTGCAACTTAGATTGGGAGAGTTGTACTATCATGGAGATGAGGAACAAAGTATTTCTATTGATTATGTAGAAGATTTGAAATGGCTGAAGCTAGCTGCTGAGCAAGAGAGCCCATTGGCGCAAAACTATGTAGGTGATATATATTACCAGGGGCAGGGGGTGCCTATTGATTATGCAGAAGCATTCAAGTGGTATCAATTAGTTGCACATCAGAAATTGGGATTTGCACAATTTGCTCAGTTACAAGTAGGTACCATGTATTATCATGGACAAGGTGTACAACGAAGCTACAAAAATGCATTTCACTGGTTTGCAAGAGCAGCCATACTATACAGTAATGCAGAGGCTCAAAACTTCTTAGCATGCATGTATCAACTAGGGCAATTTGCTCCAAAGAATGACAAAGAAATGTTGTATTGGTACCAAGAAGCTGCCAAGAACGGCAATGCAGAGGCGCAATTTACTTTGGGTGATATGTATTATCATGGAACAAAAAAGCTAAAAAAGGATCCTAAGAAAGCGAGACATTGGTTGCGAACAGCAGCGAGGAGCGGCAATGGGCAAGCTGCCTATATGGTGGGACTTAGTTACCTCGCTGAAGTAAATAATAGGTCTCGAGTAGCTATTAAATGGTTCACCAAGGCTGTTGAACTTGAGATTTGGGATGCGGCATATGAGCTAGGAGAGATCTATGAGTTTGGGAAAGGGGTGGAGAAAAACCTGGAAGAAGCCTTCAAGTGGTACCAGAAAAGTGCAGAACATGGTAATGCGTATGCACAGGTTATCTTAGGTAATATGTATAGCGGTGGAGAGGGAGTAGTCAAAGATGATATGGAAGCATTCAAGTGGTATAAGCTGGCGGCAGAGCAAGGAAATATAGATGCTGCCTATTACTTGGGTACGATGTATTCCTTGGGAGAAGGAACCGAGCAAGATGATGCGGAAGCATTTAAATGGTTGAAGAGGGCAGCAGAACAAGGGGATTCATATGCACAGCTATCTTTATGTGAGATGTATTACGAGGGAGATGTGGGTACACCAGATTATACAGCAGCTATGAAATGGGCTAAAGAGGCAGCAAAGCAGCATAATGAGTTTTCATATTACTACTTAGGACGGATGTATTACTTCGGCAAAGGAGTTAAGAAAAGTTATACACAAGCATTGAAATGGTATAAAAAAGGAGCGGAAGCAGGAGATTCCATGGCACAATTGAAATTGGGATCTATGTATAAGAATGGCGAAGGAACAAAGATCAACTATGCAGCAGCCATTAAATGGTTTCAAGAAGCAGCAGCGCAGGGGAAAGTGGCTGTTCAAGTAAAGTTAGGGAATATGTATTTTAAAGGTACCCATCCAGACTATGTTCAAGCATTACAATGGTATCAACGAGCTGCTTTGCAGGGGAATATTTGGGCACAATATAGTTTAGGGTATATGTATCAACAGGGAAAAGGCGTAGAACAAAATGACCAGGAAGCTTTTCGGTGGATGAAAATGGCGGCAGAGCAAGGATTTTGCTCAGCGCAAGATGCGCTGGGAGATATGTATTATTATGGAGAAGGAGTAGCGCAAAATTATGAAACAGCCCTCATATGGTATCGACAAGCAGCACACCAAGAGAATAAATATGCCCAAAAAAGCCTTGGCAAGATGTACTACCAGGGTGAAGGGGTGAAACAAGACTATGCTGTTGCTTATGACTGGTTCATGAAAGCTGCCTTGCAAGGAGTGGCCTTTGCACAAAGGACCCTAGGTATCATGTATGTGAATGGATTAAGCATCAAGCTAGACTATCAAGAAGCTTTGAAATGGTACACCTTAGCAGCAGAACAGGGAGATGACATTGCACAGAACGATTTGGGGACCATGTATAAAAACGGTGAAGGGGTACAACAAAATTATGTACAAGCTTGGAAGTGGTTTCAATTAGCAGCTGACCAGGGTCTGGCTATAGCACAAGTCAATCTTGCTCATTTATATGCCAATGGACAAGGGGTTGAAAAGGATTATGTCCAAGCTTTCAAGTGGTACAAGCTAGCGGCAGATCAAAGCTATGCTGGTGCGCAATATAATGTAGGCTTATGCTATGCGCTTGGTGCAGGAGTGGCAATTGATTATCAAGAAGCTTTGAAATGGTACACCTTAGCAGCAGAACAGGGAGATGCATATGCACAATTAAAGATAGGTGTAATGTATACCTATGGCATAGGAACCTCCGTTGACTATCCACAAGCTTTGAAGTGGTTGAAGCTAGCTGCAAAGAATGGCGAGTTAGAAGCAAAAGCGTATATAGAAAAAATAAATAATTTACGAAGTTAATAATGAAATTTATAACATATAAAAATCCTAAAAGAGCGCTTTCTGGGTGCTTATTAGTCACATTTATCTGTTTAGCTAGCTTAGGCACCGAGACTATGGCTAGTTTAAAGCAAGTATCCAACCTAGAGCTGCCAAATAGCTATGCTAAAAAATCCATCAGCCAGGTTCGAGCAGCAGCAGCGCAGGGGGATTTGGATGCACAAGTAGAGTTAGGCAATAGGTACTGTGCAGGAGCAGATGTCTACCAAGACTATGTGCAAGCTTTTCAGTGGTTTAGCCGAGCTGCTATGTTAGGTAGTGTGGAGGCACAATATAACCCGGCCTATATGTATCAGCATGGAGAAGGAGTGGAACCAAATGTTCAGGAAGCTTTTCAGTGGATGAAAACAGCTGCAGAAAAGGGATATGCCTCAGCACAAAATGCTTTGGGGGATATGTATTCAGAGGGCCAAGGGGTAGAACAAGATTACAGCGCAGCTCTTATGTGGTATCAGCAAGCAGCCTACCAGGGAGATCTATATGCCCAAAACAATATTGGCAGTATGTATTGCTATGGAGAAGGGGTGAAGCAAGATTATACCCTTGCTTATGAATGGATTAGTAAAGCTGCCTTGCAAGGGTTAGCCTTAGCCCAAAGAAACCTTGCTTTAATGTACGTCCAGGGGGTGGGAGTTAAGCAAAACTATCAAGAAGCTTTCCATTGGTATAGCCAAGCAGCAGAGCAAGGAGATGCTGCTGCCCAAAATGATTTGGGAGATATGTACCGAACCGGTGAGGGAGTCCCCAAAGACTATGAGCAAGCTTTTAAATGGTTTCAGAAAGCAGCCGACCAGGGTTTATCCATAGCCCAAGCAAATATTGCCTACCTATATGCCACTGGGCAAGGTGTTAAACAGGATTACGCAGAAGCTTCCAAATACTATAAGCTAGCTGCAGAACAAGGCGAGGCAAGTGCTCAATATAGCTTAGGACGTATGTATGAAACTGGAAAAGGTATTGAGCAAGATTATGCAGAAGCTTTGAAATGGTACAAGCTAGCTGTAGCTAATGGGAAATTAGAGGCTGAACAGCATATTGAAAAAATCAAAAACTTAAGAGGTTAATTATGAGATTAATAGCATACAAAAATTTTAAAAGAGCGCTTTTGCGGTGCCTATTGGTCACCTTTATCTGTTTAGCTAGCTTGGGCACGGTGATGGCTAGTTTACAGCAGGCATCCAACCTAGAGCAGTCCAATAGCTATGCTAGCCAATCCATTAGCCAGCTTCAAGCCGCAGCAGCGCAGGGGGACTTGGATGCACAAGTAGAGTTAGGCAATAGGTACTGTGCAGGGGCAGATGTCTACCAAGACTATGTGCAAGCTTTTCAGTTGTTTAGCCGAGCTGCTAACCGTGGACATGCATGGGCACAATATTATTTGGGGATTATGTGTCAGCACGGGGAAGGGGTAGATCAGGATAGTAAGAAAGCTTTTTACTGGATAAAGAAAGCAGCAGCGCAGGGTTTGGCCATAGCCCAATATGATTTAGGAGTGATGTACCAGCATGGAATAGGGGTAGAACAAGATAGTCAAGAAGCCTTTCACTGGGTGAGGAAAGCGGCAGACTAGGGTAACGCTTTTGCACAAAATTATTTGGGAACGATGTACCGGTATGGCATAGGGGTAGAACAAAACTATACAGAAGCCCTCAGGTGGTACCAGCAAGCAGCAAGAGAAGAGATTGTGGATGCGCAACACAATATTGGAGCGATGTACTATCAGGGGGAGGGGGTCAAGCAAGACTACGACATTGCTTATGAATGGTTGAGTAAAGCTGCATTAAAAGGGTTTGTGGAGGCACAAAGAAGCCTAGGAATCATG
The DNA here is from genome assembly GCA_964652695.1 of uncultured Cytophagales bacterium. Taxonomy (GTDB): domain Bacteria; phylum Bacteroidota; class Bacteroidia; order Cytophagales; family Amoebophilaceae; genus Amoebophilus. Next base: position 4,943 of record CAZZEE010000025.1, on the reverse strand, counting down.
TATCAGTTTGCTTTAGGAGTTAAGCAAGATTACAAAACAGCTTCTCAATGGTTTCAACTTGCAGCAGACCAAGGAGATGCAGTTGCACAGAACAGCTTGGGAGCTATGTACTACCATGGCATGGGTATACAACAGGATTATGATCAGGCATTGAAGTGGTATAGGAAAGCAGCAGAGCAAGGATATGCTTATGCACAGTTTAACTTAGGTGCTGCCTACTTTTCAGGGAATGCTGTGCCTGTTAATTACCCAGAAGTTTTTAAATGGTATAAGTTGGCTGCAGAACAAGGGATTGCCTCTGCTCAGAATGATCTGGGGCATATGTACCAAGAGGGTAAAGGTGTGCAACAAGACTATACGCAAGCTTTTCAATGGTTTCAACAAGCAGCCGAACAAGGCTCAGCAGCAGCTCAAACGAGTCTTGCTTTTATGTACGCCAGTGGGCAGGGTGTTGAGCGAAATAGTATAGAAGCTTTTAGGTGGAATCACTTGGCAGCAGCGCAGGGATATGCGTTTGCACAATATAATGTAGGTATATCCTATCAGCATGGGGAAGGAGTTCCAGTGGACTATATAGAAGCTGTCAAATGGTATAAGCGAGCTACAGGACAAGGGCACGTATTGGCTCAAGTCCAGTTGGGCAAGATATATTATTATGGTCACCAAGATGTGAAGCAAAACTTTGAGGAGGCATTTGACTGGTTCTCTAAAGCAGCAAAACAAGATAATATAGATGCACAAACCTATGTAGGATTTATGTATAAAAATGGACAGGGTGTTTCGAAAGATTACCAACAAATGCTACAATGGTACAAGCTGGCTGCAGCAAAAGGAAGTATACAGGCGCAATTTGCTTTGGGACACATGTATTATAAGGGAGAAGTCTTGAAAGAAAATAAAGGAAAAGCACTGAAGTTATTGCGGCAAGCGGCAGAAGGAAGGCATGCTGAGGCAGCATTCTGGTTGGGATATATTTATACCTATGATGACAAAATAATTCACGATTATCCAGAGGCACTCAAGTGGTTGACAAAATCTGTTGAGTTGGGGGATGGTGATGCGGCATTTTATATAGGAGATATATATGAATTCGGCTACGGGGTGGAGAAAAATCTTGAAGAGGCTTTTAAATGGTGTAAGTTAAGTGCAGACCATGGAAATAAGTATGCACAGAATAAGCTAGGATATATGTATAGTTATGGCAGAGGTGTAGTACAAAATGATATAGAAGCATTCAAGTGGTATAAATTGGCGGCAGAACAAAGTCATACAATAGCACAACTGGAACTTGGAGCTATGTATTATTATGGTATAGGAGTAGAAAAAGATTATGCAGAAGCTTTCAAATGGTCTAAGTTACTGGCAGAGGGAATAAATGGAAAATCTGATGCACGAATGATACTTGGTGAGCTTTATTTTTGGGGGCATGGTGTTAAAAAAAATTATGTAGAGGCTTTCAAATGGATTAAGCTAGCTGCAGAAGGTCACCATCATAGCTTTCCTAATCGTTTTGCAAAATTTAGGCTTGGAATGATGTATCATTTTGGTAAAGGAGTAAAACGTAGTTATACCCAAGCGATCAAGTGGTATACATTTGCAGCAGAAGATGGAGAACCTATGGCACAAAATAACCTAGGGTACATGTATAGAAATGGGCAAGGTACAAGAGTAGATTATCAACAAGCACTCAAGTGGTTTCTCAAGGCAGCAGAGCAAGAAGGCACCAAAGCGCAAGCAGAAGCTGCATATGACCTCGGGGAGATGTATTACGAAGGACAGGGGGTGAAGCAAGACGATGCAGCGGCATTGAAATGGTTCAAGCGAGCTGTAGAACATGGAAGGGAGGATGACAAAAGCTATATCGAAAAGTTAGAAGCTATGCTGGGTGAACAAGGGGCTAGTGACACAGGATAGTGTGCATGTACATGGGGGATCTACCAACTTACTTAAACCGCATGGGGTAAGCTACCTGGAGCTTCCCTTGCCTAATATTCTCTAAATCTGCTTCTATAGCTTGGCGCTTATCCGCAGGCAGGTAATCGATAAAGAGTTTACCTAGTAAGTGATCATATTCGTGTTGGATAACACGGGCTGGCATATCTAGTAGCTCCTCCTCCTGGGGTTGCCAATTGCTATCAAAAAACTTAACCCGTATCCTTTGGCTACGAGGCACTTCTGCATATAGCTGTGGTATACTCAAGCAACCTTCTTCGTGATATATAACGGTGCTTGGTTCAGAGAACTCCACCAGGGGATTGATATAAACTTTCCTATAATTATGCCGGTGGGTTGCTCCATCTTCCATCCAGTGGCTTGTATCTACCACAAATAATTGAATCGACTCTCCTATTTGAGGGGCCGCTAGTCCTACGCCATCCGCAGCATCCATGGTAGCAAACATATCCACTATCAATGCTTTTAAATCAGTACCAGGTGGTATTGCCTGGGCTTGCTGCCTGAGCACCTCTTGTCCATAAGGGATAATCGGGTAAATCATGTGCGTTGATATTTATAACTGGTTAAGAAAGATTGCAAGATAATTGTTGCGCTCAACTTATCTATATTTCCCTTGTTACGTCTATCCTTTTTTTTAAATCCTCCTGCTACTAGGCTAGCTGCGGCTAATTTAGAAGTATAGCGCTCATCATGTTGGTACACTTGTTGTGTAGGAAAGACTTGACCCAGCAGTTTTACAAATTGATGTATAGCCACCACAATAGGTGCTTGCTTGTCCTTGATATCAGCAGGGAATCCTACCACAAAAGCTTCTACGGACTCTTTGTGTAGATACGTTTTTAAAAAATCTAAGATAGTAGCCGTATCCACGGTTGTCAGTGGGGTGGCAATGAGCTGTAGCGGATCTGTGACAGCCACTCCTACCCGTTTCAGTCCGTAATCAATAGCCATCATTCTGCCCATAGCCTGTTTATTTTGTAGGTTAAGATAGTCCTAAAGTTAAAAGTTCTATCCAATAATACCAAGCTGATATTATTTTGCTTAGGGATAAAACTCTTATAGGGTCTCTTTAGCAAGAAGGTATATAAAAGCGGGCGCTCTAATAGAGAAAAGTTTTAACGATGCAAGGCATATTGCCGTTGGAACCATAGCAAAAGCCAGTGCTTTCATCAGCTGGAATTTCCACCTGCCTCAAGGGATGATGCAAGTTATTTTCTTCCTGTTTGTTGTTTGTGCGTGAAGGCCACCAAGAGTTGTTTTCCTCTTTCAATGGTGATAAGTTTTGTTATTTCCCACTGAATAGATACCAGGCTTTGCTGGACCCAGAAATTGATAATGGCATCGGTTGCGTGGTTATTGATGTTTAATGCAACCACCTCTTTTTTAGCATCCTTACTTCTGGCTAGTTACTGGCCCTCTTTCTTTGTTCCACTTCTTGATAAGCAGCTTCTAGTTGAGGATTATTGAGCTCTTGCCTTCTGCTTGCTAGCAAATCACATAATTCTTCTTGGTAACTCTCCAAGTCTTTTATAAGCTGCTTAGCTAATTCTAAATTTTCGGCTTCCTGCTCATAGTTTATATCAGGACTCTTTTCTGGTAAGCTGAGGCATTTTTCTGTACCTCCCATCTCTTCTTGGATGCCTTTGAACTCTCGGTTGATGTCATTGAATAGGCTACTTATATCTTCTTTATACTCTTTATCGAATGGTGTCTTAGCGTCAACTGCTTGTAATTCTTCCTTAATAAAGTCTAAAAAGTGTTTTACCTCTTCCACATTTGACTTCCTAAGACTAGGCTGAAAGTACTTCCCATCCTTAAACTTTAGCTCGCGTTCCTTGGATTCCTTCATCAACTCCAGCAGCTTTTGGACTTCCCCGCTATATTGTCTTCTTAGCTCTTCTAATTCCTTGTTAGCACTATCCTCATTAGCACTATCTGTTCGTTGTTTTATTTCATTTAGCTTGCTTTTAATATGTTCCGTATCTTCCTTAAGAATACTATCGAACCACTCTGGGTAAATTATTCTTCTAGGGGTGCTCTCTTCAAGCTGCTGCTTAAGTTCAGGAAATAGTTCCTTACAAGTACCAATAAATGAAAAAATCTTACCACTTCCATCCACCTCATTTGTTAGATATGATTGACTAGAAGAGTTTGCATGTGGATTTGAAGTACCAGAAAGACTTCCTTTTTTATAAGCAGCTTCTAGCTCAAGATTATTCAGCTCTTGTCTTCTTGAAGCTAAAATATTACACAATTCCTTTTTATAACTCTTCAAGTCGTTTATAAGGTTCGTGGCCCATCCTGCACTCATATCTTCACTCTTATCTGATATGAGCGAGCTCTTTTCTGTAGAAACTAAGTAGCGTGCTATGCTTTTTTTCTCTTCTTTGATTTCTTTTATCTCCTTATCGATTCGGTTGAAGATTTCATCTATATCCTGTTTAAGTGTTGGATCTAATGGGGTTGTACCACCAACTTCTTGGATATTTTTTTTAATCTTCTTTTCTATATCCTGTTGGGCCTTGTTTTCTTCTCCAGGCAGTGTACTAGGGTTATCTTTATCTGTTTTTCCCGTTTTCATGTGGTCTTCTAGTTCTTCTATCAGCTTCCTGGCTTCTTTTTCCTGCTCGGACATCGCCTTATCCGTTGTATCTGCATTCGTCTGTTTCTTAGCTATATCTGCATTATCATTACATCCAGTTCCCCCCACCAACCCCATCTCCTCCCCCGTATATACGAACCCATTTTTGAGCGATCTATCTCGCGAAAAGAGATGAACCAACCGCGCTTGTACTGCTGCAGGCATTTGAATCAAAGCCTCTACTGTATGTTGGGTAGGAAAACTTAGTTCTTCCCCATCAGCATAATGAGGATATAACACAGGCAACACCACATTCCGTGAGAAGCCTGGTCTATTGTCCTGTACAATAGACCACCAATAACCCATGTCTTGTACCAACATGATGCGATATCCTTCTCTTGTTGGC
>CAZZEE010000024.1:0-10244 GCA_964652695.1 uncultured Cytophagales bacterium | reverse complement strand
ATAGTTATAGGTTCGATATACCTCGGGGCTCTGCCCCGAGGTTGTTGATTGCCTTGTTGACTTTGGTAGCAAAATCTGTATCATTATCTAGCGTACCTTTTTTATTAGCCTCTTCAAGCTTTGCTTTGCTTGCAGCATTCCAATCCCTTTCTAAATCCGCAATTCTTTTTGCATGCTTCGTGATGTCATCCGATGCTTTCGTAGTCTTCTTTTCATCTTTTTCAACCTGTTGCTTGAAATCACTGATTTGTTTTTCTAATGCTTTGAATTCAGGCGTATCTTTAACATTGTTTTGATTCTGCTTTAGTGCTTTGATCTCTTCATCTAACTTGTCTAATGCTGTTTGCTTTGCCAAAGTGCTCTCCAATCCAACTTTTGCTGCGGCTATGCTTTGTGTTGCAAAATCGTTAGCTTGTGCAAGGGCTGCTGTTTTTGCACTACTAATCTCACTCGCAAGGTTAGCTTTAGTAGTTGCTAGCGTGTTGCCAAGATTTCCAATTTTCGTACTTAGTTCTTGTTTAACTTGATCTAGTTGTTCGTTTGTAACAGCTTCCGTAAGCTTCTTACTAGCTTCTCCGAGACCTTTTTGTAATCGAGGCGCTAAGTCTGTTGTTTTTGCACAGGCTCCTAACACCCATCTGTAAGGACTTGAACTTGCAATTCTAGGCCTTCCTTATACTTCTTAAACTCTTTTTCGAGGTCATCTGCAGTTTTTTGTGCTTTTTCTGCAGCAGCATTTGCCTTAACAGCATCTTGTTGAGCTGTGTCGGCTGTGCTTTGTGCTGTTTTAACAGCCTCTTTGAGTTTTGTTATCTTTTTCTCTTTATTGGCAATATCATCTTTAACCGCTTGCAATTGTTGCTTTATTTCTTCTATCTCTTCTTGAGGTATGCGTGCTGCTTGGAGTTCAGCTAGTTTTCTTTCTAGCTCCTCTTTAAGCGCCATGAGTTGATCTAACTCTTCTTTGGCTTGGAATATGGCATCGCGTTGCTGAGCCATATCATCGAATTGCTTGCTTAATTCTTGCTGTTGGTTTAATAGATGCGTATGTTGTTTTTCGAGTACGATTAGCTTCTCGTTAAGTAAACCGTCAGCTGTCTGGCAACTGTCATTGCATTGAGAAGCTGTTAATAAAATACAAAAACTGATAATGGGTAAATATAATGGGCGTAACATAGTTTTAGGGTTTAAAGTTTAGCAAGCAGCTAAATCGACACTAACCTAATCGAATATTTTGTATAAATAATACTTTATGGAAAAATTGTTTGGTGGTTTTGATAGGTGTGTAAGTGAATTGATAATCAAGAAATATAATATGCTGATACTTGTAAAAAACAATTGCTCGCGGCTTGTTCTGATTTAAAGGTGCTCCCTTGCTCCGTGGATGAAATTCTTAATGCAGTCACTCGGCTGGAGCCGAGTGGCAAATATTGGAATTATGGACTGCGAGACACTTTGTGGCTCGCAGTGACGACCACGACTCTTCGGGTTGCTTCGGCCCTAAAAGGGCCACGCCCCTTTGGAGCTTGCAATGACGTTCAAAAAGAATTGCGTGTCTAATAACTTCTTACGGCTTGTTCTGATTTAAAGGTGCACCCTTGCTCCGTGGATGAAATTCTTGGATCGTTTGCTGTAGGTAGCTTTGGTCTAAGTGTGTATAGATTTCAGTAGTAGTAATGGACTCATGGCCCAACATAGCTTGTACAGCTCTTAGATCAGCTCCTCCTTCTACTAGGTGGGTCGCAAAAGAATGCCGAAAGGTATGTGGGCTGATGGCTTTCTTTAAACCGGCTTTAGTAGCTAATTCTTGAATGATTAAAAAGATCATGACCCTTGTCAGCTGGTTGCCTCTATGGTTGAGGAACAAACTATTTTCAGCACCTTTTTGAATAGGAAAGTGGGAGCGTACTTCCTCTAGGTAGATACGTATATATTTCAAGGCTATACTTCCTATAGGTACCAATCGCTGTTTGTTGCCTTTACCCAATACTTGTATAAATCCTTCTTCGAAATAAATGTCGCTGAGCCTTAGTTCTATGAGTTCTGAGACACGCAATCCGCAGCTATAAAGTGTTTCTAAGATGGCCCTATTGCGCATGCCGGTAGGGGTGCTGTGATCAATGGCAGTGAGTAATGTTTCTATTTCATGTATTGTCAATACTTGGGGAAGCTTCCGCCCTAATACGGGTCGATCTACAAGCTGTGTAGGATCTTGGCTCATCATGCCTTCTAACACTAAGAATTCATATAAACGCTTGATCGCTGATAAGATGCGTGCTTGGCTAGCAGCACCTATTCCTAGCTCATGTAAATAAATGAGGAAGTTGCGTAGGTCAGTAGGTTGGACCAGTAGGGGAGAAAGGCTTTGTTGGTGTAAGTTAGCAAATTGAGACAACTTGCGGACATCGCTTGTATAAGCTAAGATAGAGTTTTCAGCCAAGCTACACTCAAGCTTCAGGTATGTTTCAAATTGCTGTATACAAAGTTCCCAGGTCATTGGTGGTGGTTTCGGAAGCTACTCCCGAAACTATAAGAGGTAGTCTAAAAAATTCAACCTTATCGTATGAAGCTTCATCACTGATCAGGCAAAGAAATTTCACTTAAGTCAGTTTTTGCCTCCAGCGGCATACTTTTTGTCACCACACAAAAAGTATCCAAAAAAGTCTCCGCTGCTGGAAAAGGTTGCCACACCCCTATCGGGTTTGTCACTGCGAGGGAACGAAGTGACCGCGGCAGTCGCAATGACGTTTTGGAGTGACAGGGAAATATCTCCCTGTCACCATTTTATATGAACTTCCTATGCACCTATTGAAGCGATTATCTTCTAACTCTTAAAGCCTACGCAACGATGAGCCCTTCGGGGTTGCCACGGCCCTCCGGGCCTCGCAAAGACATTTTGGAGTAGCAGGAATTAATTCCTGCTACCGTTTTGTTTATGCCAAACTAAAGCTGCAAGGCCATCACACTGTTCTCTTTCGCTTCCCCCAAGGCACCCTACTCATTTCTTAACGCCATTTTCCCAAAGGCGGATCCTTTGCTTCGTACTTATATAACTGTGTGGTATATACTTGTTCCTGGTCAAACTTATAATATTAACGACTGCATTGTCATTCCCGTGAAAGCGGGAATCTAGTTAAACAACATTCTTATTCAATCAGTTGTCTAACTTTCAGGTAACTTGGTTATATACCGCCCAATTTTGCTTTTTAGACAAGCTCCTGAAATCACTTCTACTTCTTTTCTGTACTCGCTACAATGACTGTCACTACTGCATCTCCTGTGATGTTGGTCACTGTCCTACACATATCCAAGATACGATCGGGTGCCAAGATCAAGGCTAGTCCAGCGCCTGGTATGCCAATGGAGTGTAAGATCATGGTAGTAGCTACCATGGCGCCGCCTGGGACACCTGCTACGCCAATAGATGATAGGGCTACATTGGCAACCAGCATCAGCTGGGTTGATAAAGGCAAGTCTACCCCCAGGGCTTGGGCAATAAAGGTGATCGCTACACCTTGGTAGATGGCTGTTCCATCCATGTTGATGGTAGCGCCCAAAGGCAAAACAAACCTACTAATTTCTTCGGGGACGCCTAGGCGTTTTTCTACACAATCCATGGTTACAGGCAGGGCTGCAGAGGTGGAGCTGGTTGTAAAAGCTAACAGCTGGGCAGGACGGATTTGTTGGAGAAAGTGTATATAGCTTTGCTTGGTAAAGAGCCGCATCATGATGGGGTAGATGCCGAAAGTCATGATTGATAGCGCTAGCAGTACCGTAGCAGAATACCATATCAAGGCGTATAGTATTTCTAGGACATCGTTGGTTTGGTTATTCCCTGCCACTTCAATGAGTAGGGAGGCAACTAAAGCAAAGACACCAATAGGTGCCAAGCGCATGATGAGTCGCACAAGTTCTATAATAGCTGCATTGACGCCTGCAAAAAACTGGACAACGGGTTTTCGTTTTTCTGCTGGGATTCTGATGAGGGCAATGCTGAGCAGGGTGGCGGCGATGACTATTTGTAAGAGTTTAGAGTTATTGCTGAGTGCTTGAAAGAGATTATTGGGCATGAGGTCTATTAAGAATTGAAGCGGCCCAGCGTTGTTGGTGGCATATTCTTGAAAGAGGGTGGTATGCTGTTCGGCCTTGCTGGAATAGAGTTGAAGGAGTGCATCCCGAGTAGGTTGGGAGATGACACGGCCTGGTTGCATGATATTGGCGACCAGGAGGCCGAGTGCAGAAGAGAAGATGATACTAAAAGCGTATAAGAGAAAAGCTTTTCCGCCAATACGTGAAAATTTGGTAGTATCTTCAATACTGGTGATACCTACTATCAAAGAGCCAAAGACCAGGGGGATGGCAATCATCTTGAGACTGTTGAGGAATAGTGTTCCAAGGGGTTTGATATAGTGGATAGTCCAAGAAGAGGGCCAGCCTAGCTTGATGCTAGCCATGGCAAAACATAACCCTAGTGCAAGCGCAATGAGTATTTGAATATGTAGTTCTATTTTTTTCATCAATAGGTTACTTAATGTTATTGCATGAATAAGACAGTGGAGCCAAGAGTAGCTCCAGACATCACCAGACAAAAGTAGGATCATTCGGACGCTCGACAATAGCCAAGCAACTATACAAACGTGTCTCTCTCCTATGCTATCCTGGCCCCAGCTTTTGCTGGTATGACATTCAAAAGCGTATCCATCCTGCTATTGCTGCAAGCGTCTTTGCTTGTGTCGGATAAAGGTTATAATAGTTTTCGGAAAAAGTCTAATCTATGCTTCTGGTTCGTTATATCGATACATGAGACTTCCTTCTAGGAATTCTTCGGCAGCAATGGTAGTAGGCTTAGGTAGCTTTTCGTAAAGCCTGGTAATCTCAGCTTGCTCTTGTTTAGCCGCTTTTTCTTCATCATGTATTTCTTCTGTGTCTTCTGTGATGAAGTCGGCCAGTTTTTTATCGAGATCCTCTTTCATATGTACCGCTACTTGCCGAGCCCGTTTAGCAATAATAGCTACCGCCTCATAAATGTTACCTGTTGGGGCAGTCAAAGCTGAAAAATCTCTCGTAACAATGGTATTGGTTTTATATTTCGTCATATTATTAAGTAATGGTTAATTATTCTTCATAGTTTGATAGCTTGTCAATTGGTCCACTTTCTTCAGTGCCTGTTCGTATATAGCTTGCATCTCTTGCGCATATTTACTATCCGGGTATTGGTCTAGCAGTTCATAGTAGTACTGAATGACCACTTTCCAGGTGTTCAACTGATTTTCAGCAGCAGCTGCTTCCGCCAATTTACACTGTGCTTTGGTTTTTATATAGGTCGCCTCCTCGCCATATAAAGCGTCTGGATAGGCTTCCTGAAAGTTATTAACTGCTATTAAAGTAGCTTGATAATGCCCTAAATGGTAATACAACTTCGCATTGCGAAAGGCTTTCAGCGCTAGTTTATCTTGTAATTCCTGAATACATTGTTGCACTTGTGGTTGGTAGGTGCCTCTAGGGAACTGATGTATATATTGTTTTAAAACATGGAGTGCTTTTTCTGTTTTAGTAGCGTCTAGGCGAATCTCAGGACTATCTAAATACATGGAATATCCTTGCATATAGAGGGCTTCCTCTGTTTGTTGGACTCTCGGATAAGTCTTATAGAATTCTGCAAAGTAATAGGCGCTCTCCCTATATTTTTTGTCATAGAAATAGCACTGGGCCATGTAAAATTGAGCAGGTATTATTTCTTTTTTCCCTTTGAGCAAGGGGATTGTTTCTTGAAACAGCTTCCTGGCGTCATAGTAGTCTTTCTTTTCATACTTGCGCATGGCTTCTTGGTACATACTCACAGCGTTTTCCGTATGCTGCTGCGCTGCACAAGAAAATAAGACCAGTATGGGGAGAGTAGTAGAAAAAAGTCGAATAATACGTTTCATGGTTGCAAATTGGCTTACAAATATAAGGCTTAAAAGTTTAATTCATCAACTAGTCTTCCTGGTTTTGTCATTTAGGCAAGGGGGTACTTAATAGGCTTGTTTTTAATTGCTGAGGCTTTCTTGCTAAGAATTCTTCTATGCCAGGTTTTTCGTGAATTCTCCAGGTAAACCCTACTAACTGTTTTTCTGTAGGTACAATCTTAACAGGTGGATAAAAGTTTCCTACTGGTTGCACGAAGAAACTAATCTTCGATAAGGAATTATCTTGCATATCTATTCGTATGTGGCTACTTCGGAGGTAGTTCATGCCTGCTAGCACCCCTTCTTCAGCAAGAATAAAAAAGATACTCTCTCCATTCCCTAGAATGTCGATGAAACTTATTTTGTTGTCTTGAAATTGGGCTACCATCTCTTTCCCTTTGATTTGGTTGTAATTGCCTATTTCATCTTCGGAGACCATGAATGCATCGGTATTGATATGCATCTTGTCAAGGGCTTCTTCTTGAAGTACAATGTTAATGTTTTCAGCAGTAATCTGACTATCATTACTCCAAAAGACAGGTTGGTTATGAAAATAGATCGTTGAGTCGATACTGTGATATTCGGTGGAGTCTGCTTTACCTTGTAGATCAGATTTATAGATTTTGACGTGGTCATAGGCCTGGATTACATGATCTTTGCTGTCGCTCTTTTGTTGATCTTCTATGAATTTGAAGGTATCCGCTATCATGTATAGGGTATCTCCCTCTACGGTTCGTTGTAACAAAGGCTGCCCATATATTTCTGCAACACCTTTTTCCTGGTCATAGTAACTATGTTCTCCCGTAATTGTTGCCTCGTGCTTTTTGGAAACAAGTTCTATTTGTCCATCCAGGGTATAATACTTTTTGTCCTGATTAGCCTTGATCAAATGGCCATATAGGCTGTAATCTTTGGCATCTACTGTGGCTTGCCTAAAGAGCGCGTCTTTAGTCTCTGTGTTGTAGGTTCCACCTAAGGGGGTAGTTATCGTTTCTCCTTCTTTGGTAACGATTTTTGTATCACCTTCAAATTCAGCTAGCTTGGTTTCAGTATGATAGATGAGCTGCTTACACCCTAGTGTGTATTCTGGATTGGCCAGCTCTACTTGGTTGGTAAAGACGGCTAACTTGTTTTTATCATCGTAATAGCCGGTCTCACTTCGTAGTTGGTCATCCTTTTGAATCAAGGTGCCACCATTTTTGAAAGTACCTTTTTTCTCTTTGACAAAATAATCAAGCTCCTCTGTGTAAAAGCTCATGCCATCTCGTTGATAAACAACACCCCCTCGTAGCTCAGCCACCCGTTGGTTGGTATCATAGGTCACTGCATCTGCTACCATGATGCCACCTTCACGGTCGGTCATTTGTAGATTGCCCGTAGCATAAACGATTCCCTGTTTATCATAGTATTGTGCAGTGTCCCCCCGAATAGTAAAATCTTCATGAACAAAGACTACATGTCCCGTGAATTGTTTATAAGGCGCTTGCCCTTCTTGTTGTTCACCTCCTTCTAGTTTATCTGCACTATATTTTATCTTTGATTGCTTATCGGCTGCTAAGGAGGTGGTGTAGAGACTTAGACAGACCAAAAAGGTAATCCAGTGGGAGAGACTGAATGTGGTTTTGTGTATGTGTCTAATAAGTTGCATGAATTTCTTTTCTTACCTGCATATTGCAGTAGTGTCAGGGCTATCCTTTTTACCATTCCACAAGCAGTCGCTCCGTACCGAGTGATGACTAGGTGTCTGCGACTAGGTGGTTTCGGAAGCTCACTTCCGAAACTTGTTGCAAACAGGTTGCAGGAGTGAGCTCCTGCAACCACTACTAAAATACTACAATCAGCTTAACAAAGTGATTTACAAATATACATATATAAACTTAACAGATGGTTTTGTGAACTTCATCAAAGATCAGGACCTTTTTCAATTCCAAGAGGCTACTTTATTAGCCGTTAGTGGGGGAGTAGACTCGGTTGTGATGGCTGACTTGTTTTATCAAGCGAATCTACCTTTTGCCATTGCACATTGCAACTTTGGTCTGCGAGGAGCAGCGTCAGATGGGGATGAGGCGTGGGTACGGAAGCTAGCGCAACAATATGGGGTCCAGGTATATGTTCAACACTTTGCTACGCAAGCTTATGCGCAAGCGCACCAGCTTTCTATACAGATGGCTGCGCGAGAGCTGCGCTATAGATGGTTTGAAGAACTTTGTGATACGCATCACTTGGGTAAGATAGCCACGGCGCACCATGCCAATGATCTGGTAGAGACGCTGCTTTTTAACTTAACCAAAGGAACTGGATTGGCGGGTCTTCATGGTATCTTACCTAGGCAGGGCAGGCTGATCCGGCCATTGTTGTTTGCTACAAAAGAAAGCATCCTGGCCTATGCACAAGCCCATAACCTCACCTGGCGGGAAGATAGTTCGAATGCCCAAGATAAGTATGCCCGAAATTTAATCAGAAATAAGGTAATCCCTGTTTTAAAATCCATTAATCCTAGCTTAGAAGCTACTACCTACACTACCATAACCCGACTTAGCCAAGTAGAAGCATTTGTCACGGAACAGCTAGCTAGCTTACAGAAAGCAATAACTCATGAACAAGATGGGATCACTTATTTGAAAGTCTCCTCCATTCGAACGAAGCCTTGGGCTCCTGTCTTATTATGGGAAATGCTCAAGCCTTTTGGATTTAACTTCCTGCAAATTTCAAGCTTATGGGAATCATCTAGCCCAAGTGGGAAAATGATTGAGTCAGCTACGCACCAAATTTATGTAGACCGTACAACCTGGATGCTTAGTCAAAGTCAGCAATCAGCGCGGCCGTTGACCTATATAATTGAGCCGGATGCAACACACATCAGCTTGCCAGCATACAGCCTACAGATACGAACTGTCCCTGGCCTTCAGTATCACCTTGTAGCTGATAGCCAAGTAGCGGGACTAGATTTATCCGGGTTACAGTTCCCACTTGTGGTGAGGACTTGGCAGCCGGGTGATTTCTTTTATCCACTAGGTATGCAAAAGAGAAAAAAACTCAGTGATTTTTTAATAGACTGTAAAGTTCCTGTATTAGTCAAAGAAAAAGTAATGGTATTAGTAGCTGGCCATGATATTGTATGGGTGATCGGTTATCGGATAGATGACCGTTTCAAAGTAGCAAAAGTTACTGAGCAGGTGTATGAAATTAGGTTAATTGGTGATCAGCCAGCTTCAAATTAGCTCCATACCTTATGTCATGCTGGCTATTGGTGAGGCTTCGACGTCTTGTGTGTTGCGTAATACCCAATAAAGAGCGTACAAGGAATAATAATAGCAGCCCCTAAATAACTATAGGTAGTGGGTAGCTCGTTGAAGAAGAAATAGCTTAATAACGTAGAAATCAATAGCTCTAGATACCTAAAAGGGGCCAATGAAGAAGCACTAGCTAAAGAGAAAGCACGAAGTAAAAAATAGAGAATGAGGTTACCTCCAATGCCTAATGCCAGTAGCCCCATCAACTCACGAAGACTAGGGGAGTGCCACACCTGTATAGTTGGGTAAGTGGTGAAGAACAAAGCCACCACACTCGAATAAAAGAGCATGCTCAAGGTGGACTCTTGGTTTACGTACTTTTTATTCAATATATCCAACAACCCAAACAGTATAGCAGCCACAACAAAAAACAAAGATCCCTGGCTGAAAGTATGTAAATCAGGTCGAAGTACCAATAAGATGCCTACAAATCCGCCTAGTGTAGCCATCCACATAGGCCAAGATACGCGCTCTTGCAGCAATATAGGGGCTAATAGAAGCACAAAGAGGGGAACACTAAAGCTCATGAGCGTAGCTGTAGTAATAGGAGATGCCTTAATCCCCTGTCCCCACAGGCTGATAGCTATAAATAGGAGGAGCCCTCTTCCCACATGTAACCCCCACCTGTGTGTTAGAAAGGCTTTTTTACCTTGATAAAGCATGAAAGGCAATAGGGTAAGGATTGCAAAAGCAAACCGAAAAAAAGTTATTTCCCAAGGATGCAAGGTATATCCTAAGTATTTGGTGATGGCATCATTGCTACAGCTTACTACTAAGCTAAGGATGAACCAAAAAATAGCTTTTAGGTATTTCAAAATCGATATTTTTAAGTGGATTAGGAGTTTTCTTTATGTTACTTATGGATCATCTTCTACCCCAGAGGCCATGCAACAATATGCCCTTGCTATGACGACGAATATCAATTCATACTATTCCCATGTAGGCATGCTCTTTAAACTCGCTCGGCTATTGCCGAGTGAGCAGTATTATGTCAGCTACTTAA
>CAZZEE010000023.1:0-10904 GCA_964652695.1 uncultured Cytophagales bacterium | reverse complement strand
TTTTTAACAAAAACCTTGCAAAAAATATCCTTTTACAAACCGCCTTGATTAAAGAGCGTTAAGAAATTCGCCGCGTACCAGGCAAACTGAACCAGCACAGTGGGTAGGCATAGAAGCTTTAGTTTGTGATGGTTCGGTTCAATAGGATAGGAAGGGAATTTTAGCCCTTTAATCACAGCGGAGAGTTTTTTGCCTACTTGTTGGGTGGTTGCCAAAAAGTAGGGCCCTGGGCAGAGAAAAGAATCTTAGAAACCATTAGTAGTAACCTTAAAAGCAAGTTGACTAGCATAAAAAAGGGAAAAACCTCCTAAAACTAGTCTTAACTCACTTCTTTGCTCGTGGTGCCAGGAGCTACTCCTGGCACTAGGCGTGAGGGAAGTAGCTTCCCTCACCACTACGAAATTTTCCAAAGGCGGATTTCCTTCCTCCTCCTTTTTGGCAAACTTTTTGGCAAAAATCCCAATTCCCTTGCAATTATTTGGTCCCTCTTTGATGTGAAACCTGCTTTCTTAACTCCCCCTTAAGTGATCTTAGAGTCCTTAAGCATCAACTACTTAATAATCCCCAACCCAGCATGTCGTATAAAGCTTAAGACCGTATCCTTTTCCACACAGGCAGGTACCTGCTCTTCAATCTGTTGAAGTGCCTCCGCTAAAGGGATGTCTTCTTGAAAAATAAAACTATATATCCATTTAATGGTTTCAATCTGTTGAAAAGTAAAACCCTGTCTTTGAAGACCTACCACATTCAATCCACAATACTTAACAGGTTCCCTAGCTGCTTTGACAAAAGGGGGAATATCTTTTCTCACCAAAGACCCTCCTCCCACCATCGCATGTTCTCCTACCTTGACAAACTGGCGCAAAGCAGCAATACCTCCTATCTTTGCATAGTTCCCTAACTCTACATGACCGGCTAGTTGCACAGCATTGGCTAGGATACAATAGTCTCCTATGATGCAGTCATGGGCTACATGGACATAAGCCATCAACAAAACATGCTTCCCAATAATAGTAGCAGAACCTGCAAAAGTACCTCTATTAATGGTCACAAATTCCCTAACAATCGTGTGATCCCCTATCTCTACCAAGGAGTCTCCCCCCTGAAATTTCAAGTCTTGTGTAATGGTTGAAATGACTGCTCCTGGAAAAATTTGACAATAACGACCTATTCTAGCTCCCGACATAATGGTAACATGTGGCCCAATCCATGTACCATCACCAATCACAACATTGTCTGCAATGGTCGTAAAAGGTCCTATACTAACCTCTTTACCTATCTGTGCATGAGGATGTATCTGATGAAAGGCCTGATCATTCACTCTGTTTAACAATTTGTGCGGTCATGATCGCTTCGCAAGCTAATTTATTACCCACAAACCCTCTTCCTCGCATCTTCACAATACCCCTCTTGACCTCTGTCAACAACTCACAATGCATAATGAAGGTATCTCCGGGTACAACTATCTTCCTAAAGCGACACTGCTCAATAGCCAAAAAATAAGTAGCATAATTTTCTGGGTCTGGTACCCCGCTTAATACCAACACGCCTCCTGTTTGTACAATAGCTTCTATCTGCAACACACCAGGCATAATAGGATTATGAGGGAAGTGGCCTTGGAAAAAAGGCTCGTTGATAGTTACGTTTTTAATGCCTGTTATAGTACGCTTATCTAAATGAATAATTTTATCTACCAGCTGGAAGGGGTACCTATGGGGTAGCATCTTGGTAATGCTCTTAATATCTAAAATAGGCTCTATCGTAGGATCATACGTAGGGATGGTTACACTCTCCTGTTGTAACATGAGCTTACGAAGTTTCCTAACAAAAGCGATGTTAGCTGCGTGCCCAGGTTTATGGGCTACAATATGCCCCTTGATAGGTCTGCCTAATAAAACTAAATCACCAACCAGATCGAGCAATTTGTGCCTAGCGGGCTCATTGGGAAAATGCATCTTCACATTATTCAGTACACCATTTTCTACGTTTAACTTCACCCCCTTTTTACGGAATAGCTTGGATAAATTCTCCAATTCTTGGGGAGATACTTCCTTATCTATGATAACCAAAGCATTATCTACGTTTCCACCACGTATCAACCCATGTTCATATAGCGACTGGATCTCACTTAAGAAAGCAAAGGTTCTATTAGGCGCAATCTCTCGATCATAATCTGATATATTTCCTAAGTAAGCATGTTGGTTACCTAGCGCATTATTCTCAAACCCAATCATGACTGATAACTTATATTCATCCAATGGAAAAGCACTTATTTCGGTGTCCTTATTTTCACTACAGTATACGACCGATTCATTTACTTGGAAGAACCTTCTGGGTAGTCCTTGGTTCACAAGTCCTACTTCCTGAAAAGCCTTTACAAAAGGAGCTGCACTTCCATCTAGGATAGGTACTTCAGGTGCATCTATCTGGATAAGTATATTATCAATCTCTAACCCACCAAGAGCTGACAACAGATGTTCAACCGTATCTACATAAGCCGTATCATGTCGTAAAGTGGTACTTCTCGTCACATCTACCACATGATCTACCAAAGCTTCTACGATAGGTTGGCCTGCTATATCAGTGCGTTGGAATTTAATACCATGATCTGGATCAGCAGGTAAACAGGTTACATTGGCTGTGCAATCTGAATGTATGCCTACCCCTGTAAATGTTACAGGGCTTTGAATGGTGAGTTGCTTTACTTGCATAGGTTTCGTAATTCTATCAATGAAGAATCTAAATATAACGAATAGCTCAATAAGGCCGCTAACTTTTTTAACCTCTTATATATTACTCATGCCTTCGTACAAAACAGTCAGTCATTGCCAGGGAACCAAGTGCCCGTGGCAATAGGCTTTTCCGAGTGACCAAATTTCTGTCATCACAAACATTTATGATGACTTCGTTGCTGAAAACAAGTTCTTCAGTTGCCTAAAGATGGCATATTCTCTTAGAAACTTTTTTCTTTCTATAGCAGGCATCCCCATGAGGGTAATATTACCCGCTTTATAGGACTTAGTAACACCAGCTTGTCCTGCCACCATGGTTTTATCTCCCATTTCTGTATGGCCTGCTACACCTACCTGTCCACCCAGCACACAACTATCCCCTATTTTAGCAGAACCAGCTATCCCTGTAAGGGCTGCTATTACCGTATTTTTGCCAATTTCTACATTGTGGGCTATCTGCACTAGGTTATCGATCTTGGTACCTGCTTGAATTCTTGTATTACCCATGGTAGCTCTATCTACTGTGGTATTGGCTCCTATTTCTACATCATCCTCCAAGATCACATTTCCTATCTGAGGTATCTTTTGATAGCTGCCTGTAGCCTGCGGTGCAAACCCAAATCCATCGCTACCAATGACAGCACCGGCATGGATAATACAATTTTTTCCTACCTGGCAACCAGGATATATCCTAGCGCCACTATAAATGATTGTATTTTCTCCAACCACCGCATGAGCTCCTATGTAGGTATGTGGATAAATCTGCACACCCTTTCCAAGCTGTACATAATCTCCTATATAAGAAAAAGCTCCTCGGTAAATTCCTTCACCTAAGGTTACATGATTGCCCAGGTAATTGGGTTCTTCAATTCCTATTTTAGGGGTATTTAATAAAGATTGATACTTGTTTAATACTTTAGTAAACCCAATATAAGGGTCTTCAACTAAAATGAGGCTGGCTGATAGAGGATGGGCTGGTTTGAACTTTTTATCGATAATAACAGCACTGGCTTGGGTGGTATACAGGTATTTTTCATAACTAGGATTCGCTAAGAAAGTAACACTCCCTGGCGTAGCTTCTTGAATCTTGCATAGACTATCTAGCTGGAGAGCTGCATTACCTATTATTTCTCCTCCTATAAGTTGTGCTATTTCATAGACCGTAAAACCCATATCACGATGTTAACTAGTAAACTACTGGCACTTACATGCTGGCAAAGCTACAACTTAAAAACATAACAATGCACCAACCAATTAGAAAACAAAGTAGAAACTGGCGCGGAAATTTCTTCCGTGCTAGTTAATATCAACTCTTACCTACTTGATGGGCAATATAGGTATCTACTACCTGTAATAATTCCGCAACCCGTGGATCTGCCTGATAAGTATAAACATGCCTGGCAAGTGAGTTACGTATTAAGAAAGTAAGTAATTGACTAGGATTAAGCCCTATTTCAGCAGCCTGATGGAACAAAAAAGAGGAAGGATTCATACCCGCGGTGGTATTAGGATCATTCAAATAGATTGGGCCATCGGTAGATAGTATACCATCTATGCGTGCATATACCTGAAAGTTCAAGTCCTTGAAAAGCGAAACACAGGTTGCTTGTAAGGACTGTAACTGTTCCATAGACAATTGCATGGGGGTCTCTTTACGGACCAATCCAGGTAAATACTTCGCCCGATAGTCAAAGTGGAGATCTCCTTTGAGCATTTCAGTAGGAGGCAAAGCAATGGGTTCATTCCCTGCTTCCTGCAGCACAATACAAGAAAACTCCCTCCCATTAATAAAAGACTCTACCAGCACAGCTGCCTCCCCCTGCAAACTAGCTAGGCTGACAGTGTCTTCATGAGTTGTAAAATAAGCATTGAGGTAATCTAACAATTCATCTGGATAATAGATAACCTGCCCCTGCACCCTAACAGGCAACCCGATACCTGACCGAAAATCAATCAACCTGATCAGCCACTTATCTTTTTCTTGTGCAGTAAGCTGACGCCAATACGGTGCTGTAACCTGTTCTTCAAAAAAGCTACTATCTATCGCCTTGATAAAAGCTTCCAAATCCCGTTGGTGGATGATGCTTACACCAATAGAAGAACCTTGCCGGGGACTCTTGACTACCAATGGCAACCCTAGACTAGCTATCAATTCTTCAAATATCATTGACTTATCCAGTGTATTTTGCCAAGTAGCTCGATCGATCACCTGGTAAGGGGCTACTACATAACCAGCTGCCTGCATCAACCTTTTTTGAACGATCTTATCGATTCCTATCGCAGCGCCCAAGATGCCGGATCCTGAATAAGGTAGCTGCATCCATTCCAAGAGGCCTTGTATGCTGCCATCTTCACCATAGGGGCCATGTAAAGCCAAAAAAGCAAAGTCCATTACTTCCTTTAATTGATCGATAGTAATTCTCTGCCCTATCTGTTGGATATGGGCCTGCAGTTGGTTTGGTGGTAAGTCACCTAAGGAGTCCGCATACAGTTGGAATCTACTAGCTGGAATACTACCATTAGGTGGATAAAAATCACGTATACTTCCTTGATATAGATAACGCCAGTGGAGGTGTATGAGGTGATGAAAGCTGTCTACAAAGATGGGTATAGGTTCAAAGAGTCCTTTATCTAGATTATCGTATACCGTACGTCCCCCTGCAAAAGATATTTCCCGCTCCCGAGAACGCCCTCCTAAAAAGATTCCTACTTTAATTCGTTGATTCATTGGTTGGTTGAATGGAAGGATTTTGTGTGCTGTTTTATAGTTTAGCCATCAACAGCTCCATCTCTCAAAAATACATATAAAACCAATAAGCCTACTATGCTATCCCACTTAAGCCTAGCTTAAGTACTATACTCGCTACCTAGTAGCCATTTCTAATCCCATCTGTACTTAACTTTACAGATTAAATGGTATTTTTATAAACATATACAACAGCAGATTCATTGCGCTACAAATCATGACCATCAACTATTTAGTGATTATAGAAACAACAGATACAGGCTATAGCGCCTACGTACCAGATTTGCCAGGATGTATTACCGTTGGCGATACGTTAGAAGAAGCAAAATCTAACATGCAGGAAGCTATGCTATTTCATATAGAAGGTATGCAAGAAGATGGTATAGGGATACCTGTACCTCATACACAAGCTGTTACTATGTCTATTGCTCGGACTGCATGAAACTAAAAGAAATTACCTCCTTGATTCAGCAAGATGGGTGGTGCCAAGTTGCACAAAAGGGTAGTCATAGACAATTTAAGCATCCGAATAAGTCAGGACGAGTAACAGTTCCTGATCATGGACTGGGCAAAGATTTAGCTAAAGGAACAGTCAATAGCATATTCAAGCAAGCTGGGCTTAAAATGAAGTCCTAGGCAAGCATCATTTTACAAACATCTATGAAGTTTAACCTCACCTCTTCCTACCAACCGACTGGCGACCAGCCTAAGGCCATCCAACAAATCATCCATGGCATTGACCAAGGAGAAAAAACCCAAACCCTGCTAGGAGTAACTGGATCTGGCAAGACCTTTACCATGGCCAATGTGATCCAGGCTGTAGAAAAGCCCACCTTGGTAATCAGCCATAACAAAACCTTAGCAGCCCAATTATATGGTGAGTTTAGAAATTTCTTCCCTGACAGTGCGGTAGAATACTTCGTATCCTACTACGATTACTACCAACCAGAAGCCTATATCCCCTCCACCAACACCTATATAGAAAAAGAACTAAGTATCAATGACGAACTAGAAAAATTACGTCTGCGGGCTACTTCTGCTTTATTGACAGGCAGAAGAGATGTGATCATCGTAGCTTCCGTGTCTTGTATTTATGGTATTGGTAATCCCGAAGAGTTTGGGAAAAATATATTACGGCTGCAGGTGGGGGAGCAAATAGCCCGCAACAAACTACTCCTTACACTGGTAGATATGCTTTATAGCAGAAATGACAAGGAGTTTAATAGAAGTAATTTCCGCGTAAAAGGAGATACAGTAGATGTATTCTTAGCCTATGCCGATTTTGCTTACCGACTTGTATTCTGGGGAGATGAGCTAGAGGCCATCCATAGCATCAATCCCACTACAGGTCAAAAGATAAATGAAGAAAAACAAGTAATCATCTTCCCTGCCAATCTGTTCGTAACCAGCAAAGACACTTTACACCGGGCTATCTATGAGATTCAGGACGACTTAGTAGCGCAAATTAAATTCTTTGAACAAGAAGGCAGACTAGAAGAAGCTAACCGGGTACGAGAGCGGACAGAACTAGACCTAGAAATGATGCGCGAATTGGGCTACTGTTCGGGTATAGAGAACTACTCCCGCTACTTTGATAACAGACAGCCAGGAGAACGACCTTTCTGCTTATTAGATTACTTTCCCGATGATTATCTGATGATCATCGATGAAAGTCATGTCACCCTTCCGCAAGTACGAGCCATGTGGGGAGGGGATCGGGCTAGAAAAGTAAACCTAGTGGACAATGCCTTTAGGCTACCAGCTGCGTTAGACAATAGGCCACTTAACTTTAATGAGTTCGAATCACTCATCAACCAAGTAATTTTTGTAAGTGCTACACCCGGCGACTATGAGCTGATGCAGTCAGAGGGCGTGGTAGTAGAACAGCTCATCCGACCTACAGGCTTACTGGATCCGGAAATACAAGTAAGGCCTAGCCTGAACCAGATTGATGATTTGCTGCATGAAATAGGAGAACGGGTCCAGAAGAAGGAACGGGTACTCATCACTACTTTGACTAAACGTATGGCAGAGGAATTAACGAGTTACCTAGAGCGAGCGGGCGTCAAGTGCAGGTACATACACTCAGAAATAAAAACCCTAGAAAGGGTGGATATCTTGCGTGACCTACGACTAGGCGTATTTGATGTATTAGTGGGTGTGAACCTGCTGCGGGAAGGGTTGGACTTACCAGAGGTTTCTCTAGTAGCCATCCTAGATGCTGACAAAGAAGGGTTTTTAAGAAATGTGCGATCATTGGTCCAAACCATTGGCAGGGCCGCTAGAAATGAGAATGGAAAGGTGATCATGTATGCGGATACCATCACGAAATCTATGGAAACAGCGATCGATGAAACTCGAAGGAGACGTAGCATTCAGACGGAATATAACTTAGCCCATCACATTACGCCAACATCCATACATAAGACTAAGGAAGCTATCTTAGAACAAGCCAAGGTAGGAGATCGGCAACCCGTTAAATATTATGTAGAAAAAGAGCCTAGCGTAGCGGCTGATCCACTAATCCCTTATATGCGTAGTGATGAGCTATCTAAGCTTATACAGGCTACAGAAAAGAAAATGCTAACAGCAGCTGATAGGTTGAACTTTATAGAGGCAGAGCATTTGAAAGAGGAGTTAGAAGCATTGAAGCAGATCTTAGCAAATAAGACTTATAAAAGTTAGCTTGGGTGGCTCAGGTGGTCAAGGAAATCGGTACATTAAATATTTTTTTTACTTATATTGGTTGCCTAGTTAATCACTATAACCAACTATGCAGTACCTCAGTTTAGATTACCTCATCGTTTATGCTTTTCTGCTTGCTACATTACTTGTAGGATTTCTATCTAGTAGAGGAATTAAGACCATCAAAGAATATGCTATTGGAAGTGGAGCATACGGTACAGCAGTACTTGTTTTTACTTTTTTCGCTACTAATATAGGTGGGGCTAGTACACTTGACGCTGCCAGTGAAGTCTTTGAAGATGGAATTATTGGTGCTGTAACCGCATTAGGTGTTGTTATACAAGTTTTCATATTTATTGCTTGTATTGTGCCTTATATGAAGCACTTTAAACACTATTTGACTATAGGTGAGGTGATGGGTAGTTTTTATGGGAAGTATAGTCAAATCCTTACTGGTATACTAAGTACTTTGTACTCCTTCTGTATGATTGGTATGGAACTATTCATGCTAGGGGTAATTAGTGAGACTTTACTCAATATACCAGCACACTGGGGTATTATTTTTGGAGGTCTTATACTAATAATTTATTCAACACATGGTGGTATTAAATCAGTTACAGCTACTGACGTATTGCAATTCCTTGTTCTGTTTATAGTTGTACCTCTTATTGCTAGTATTGTACTTAGCAAGACAGGAGGAATAACTGGTATATTTAATCAAGCTCCAGTAGATAAATTTAATATTCTACATCATGAAAAGTTTTCTTTTTACCTAACTCTATTTTTGATCTGGAGTGTCTTACCGTTAGGGCTTGTGAGTCCACCTATCTTTCAGCGTTTGTTGATGGCTAGAAGTACTAAAGACTTACGCAACCAATTTTTAATAGTAGCAGGGTTGGACCCTTTATATCGTATAACCATTATGCTAATTGGATTAGGTGGACTTATCCTTTTTCCACATATCCAAGCGTCTGAAGTAGTACCTCACATTATTAAAGAACTTTTGCCAACAGGGATAAAAGGATTTGCTATGGCTGGTATGTTAGCTATAGTGATGTCCACCTTGGATTCTTATTTACATACTGCTGGATTATTATTAGTACATGATGTTATCCAGCCAATTGTCCAGCTTAAGAAAATAAATATTAACGAATTAAAGTGGGCTAAATACAGCACCTTCCTAGTAGGTATTATAAGCATCATCGTTGGATTAAAGGCTACCAATGTACTTCAGCTTAGTTTTGGAGCCATGCGTATGTCGGGCCCTTTAATTTTGTTTCCTTTATTGGCAGGAATTTGGGGATTGAAACCAGACAAAAAGATTTTCTATTGGGCAGGAGGGATTACTGTGATTGCTTTTATCCTGTTTACCTTAGGATTATCCAAAAATCATACTCACCTAGCAATGCCTATTAGTATTGTTGTTAATGCCATAAGCTTTATGATAATACATATGGTGCAAAATAAAGGGTTAGCAATCATTAATAGAAATCAAGGACAAAGTAAGGTGTGGAAATTACAGGGAAAATCTATGTGGTTGAATGTGAAAAGTTTTGTTCCTACTCCCTTTAATATCCTTCACTATTCGCAACAAAGAATCAAAAAATATGGAGCTCCTTATATTCTATTTGGAGCTTTTGTAGCTATCAACTTTACCTATCCATATTTTATGTGGAACAGTACCATTCCTCAACACGATAGTTTGATGTTAACGCTTCGTCTTGTAGGCGCTTTCTTATGTGGGCTTTTGATAGCAAAAGACAAGTGGCCACAAAGCTTATTGCCTTATTTCTCTTTGTATTGGCATTGGGTTATACTGTATTGTTTGCCATTTATGAGTACCATGATGTTCTTGCTTACTCAGGCAAGTATAGAATGGGTTATTAACATAGCTATCACCGTTATTTTACTTCTGATAGTGGTAGATTGGATAACAGCTCTCATTGTAGGAATATTAGGAGTTTTATTGGCATTCGGTGTTTATCGAGCTGCCATAGGAGAGACCAACTTATCCTTAGACTTTACATCCAAATATTTGCTTATTTACCAAGGCATTTTTGGCTTACTAATTGGCCTCATCTTTGCTCGTAGAAGACAATTACGTTATGACCAGCTTGCTACGGACAATCAAATTCTAGTGGCTACTGAACAAGAAACTAGACAAGCCTACTTAGAAACATTCATAGAGAAGATACGTTTAATTAAAACGCTGAAAAATGCTGATATCCATAAACTTTCTACTGCTGTAAAAGAGCTCAAATTGGTGAGAAATCAATCAGCTTCATCAGTGGGTTCCTTAGATAAGAATTTACACGATATCGAGTCCGCCGTTGCTTCGGTGGCGTTAGCTTTGACAAGGGTAGATCACCGGGCCATGGATTATCTTCGGCTAGAGATTAAAACTATCACTATAGAACAACTGCTTGGAGAGCTTCAGCAACAGCTTCCCAGCTCTACCTTGCATTATATCGAGAAGACCCAGCATCACCAAATTGTTGGTGATCCCATCCAGCTGGTAAAAGTGCTCAAGAATACGATGGTAGCGCTGCCCAACAAGGAGGATTCACAGCAAAAAGATTATTATTTAACGATAGAAGATACGAACCTAACGTATCCGCTATCCATGGTAAGCTCAAAGGGGGACTACGTGAAGCCTATTCCAGCTATCCGACTTATTATCTCAGAGCAGGCAGACCATCTACCTGACTTGGCAGCTAGTTATACACCAGAGATGAGTAGTG
>CAZZEE010000022.1:6978-10989 GCA_964652695.1 uncultured Cytophagales bacterium | reverse complement strand
TGTGTATCCTTTATCATTTAACCATCAATCTATCTTTAGGTAACCACTCTCAAAAGACTATCAGCTGTTAATATATAACATTATAGAGTTTTGAAAGAAGTCTATTATAGCTAATAGATACAGAAATAGGCGAAAAATATTTGGCCTCGGATTAAATCTAATAGTTGCTATTTATAACTGGGAACTAAAATTTTGAGGTTATGCAAGATGTCTAATAACAAAATAGAGATAGAGTGATGTCAAGAGTTGTCACCGGGCTGCGGATCGCCATGACGGGTTTGCGCCAGTTATGGCGATCTAATCATGGTTCTTACAGCAAGCTATTGGCTATTCTAACCCATTGGTGTAAATTGCTCAAACCTAACCTTGGCATTCCATGATCAAACTTTTAAGCTTAGTAGAACATCTCACCATCCAACAAATACACGGGGATACGACCTTAGCGGTTACCGCTATCTGCTTAGACTCCCGAGAAGCCTCGCCTGGCAGTCTCTTTGTAGCTATACCCGGCAGCAAGCTAGATGGGTCCCAATACATAGCCGATGCTATTGTTGCAGGTAGCAAGGTGATCGTCAGTGAAAAAATGCCAGCACATAGGGAGTCTGGTGTCACCTATATACAGATCCCTCATGCATCCCAAGCATTAGGTATCCTAGCTAGCCAGTTCTATGGCAACCCATCTCAGCAGCTGAAAGTAGTAGCTGTAACGGGCACAAGCGGCAAAACAAGTACGGTACATCTTTTGTATGGACTTTTTAGGCAGCTTGGCTACCGAGTGGGTATGCTATCCACCATCCACAACAAGGTGAATGACAAAATCCTGCCTAGCACCCTTACTACTCCTGACGCATTACAGTTGCACCAAACACTGGCAGAGATGGTCCAAGCAGGTTGCGAATACTGCTTCATGGAAGCTAGCTCACATGCGCTGGTGCAAAATCGATTAGCTGGATTGCAATTAGCGGGGGGTGTATTTTTAAACATTAGTCACGAACATTTGGACTACCACCTCACCTTTGATGCGTATATAAAAGCCAAAAAGAAGCTTTTTGATATCCTACCTGCAACGGCATTTGCACTTTATAATGCCGAGGACAAGCGAGGTAAAATCATGATCCAAAATACAAAAGCCACTACTCATAGCTTTGCTATGCGATCGCCTGCTGATTTTACAGCGCAGATCATTACGAATACATGGCAAGGGCTGGAATTACGTATAGCTGGTCAACATGTTTGGTTTCAATTACTGGGTAGTATGAGTGGCTATAACCTATTAGCTGCCTACGCTACAGCGCACCTATTGCACCAGCCTAGTGAAAACATACTGGTTGCCCTATCTGCCATTCCACCTATCAAAGGTAGGTTTCAGCACATTCATACCCCTCGACAATTGGATATCATCATCGACTATGCTCATAAGCCAGAGGCACTCGAGAAAGTGTTGTTGGCTATTCACCAGATCAGGGGGCAGGACCAACAAAAAGGCAGGATCATCACCGTCATCGGCTGTGGAGGAAATAGGGACACGCAAAAACGCCCCCTCATGGCACAAATAGCTTATAAGCTCAGTGACCAGCTGATCCTAACGTCCGATAATCCTCGTTATGAAGACCCGCAAGCAATCATCAATGATATGAAACAGGGCTTAACAGCTACCCAGCAATTAAAAACATGGATTATCTTAGATCGCGTAGAAGCCATCAAAGTTGCTTATCAGATGGCCCAGCCTCATGATATTCTGCTTATAGCGGGCAAGGGGCATGAGACCTATCAAGAGATAGCAGGGGTTAAGTATCCTTTGAGTGATGAGGAGGTGGTGAGGGGGCTGATTAATCTTACTCAATCATGAACATGGTCCATCCATACGCTCTTTTCGGACATCTGGTCCAGACACGTGGACTACAAGGTCAGCTCATGGCTCAACTAGCTTCCCCTATCAAAAGCCTAGATCCTGTTGCATTCATTTTCATCCAAATGGGACACACGTATGTCCCTTATCAGGTTGAGGAAAGGACACTTCCACAACCCGATCAAGCTTTGTTCAAGTTACAAGGTATCACTGATAGGTCGATAGCCCATGAAATAATTGGTAAAAGCATTTGGTTGCCTCAAGATATACTCAACAAAATCTTGGTAAAGCCAGCAACTCAAGACCAAGTAATAGGATATCAGGTAATAGATGTAATCCTGGGGGAGTTAGGTGTGGTGAAGCGTATAGAAGCATTCCCCATGCATCTCTGCCTAGTAATTGACTATCCAGACAAAGAGCTGCTTATCCCTTATGTAGCTGCTTTTATCAAGAAGCTAGACCCTGCACGCCAACAAATGACGATACAATTGCCTGCTGGATTTTTAGAAGCGATGGGATATACATAGATGCATCCCTGTCTTCATGGCGATGTCACTGCGAGGCTGCAGAGCTATGGCAACCGAAGAGCATTGTTAATGACGGGTTACAAAGCGTATACTCGAACCCCAAGAATATGCATACCTACTAACATAGGTAGATTCGATCTATTCCTCAAACTCCCAGTCATACGTATCAATACTTACGAAAGCCTTTTGTAAAAGCTGAATCGCTGCCAACACATCTGCCTGATGTACTACCTCTACTACCTGATGTGCATACCGGACAGGAATGGTCAATGCTCCCGCAATGGATCCTTGTTTAGGCATGCGTTGCAAAGGAGCAGTATCTGTGCCGCCTACTGATTTAATATCTGGTTGCCAAGGTATATGATATTGAATAGCCAACTGCTTCAAGTAGTTGACCATTCTATGATCACAGATGGTGTGTCCATCTAGTAGTTTAATACCTGCTCCTTCCCCTAGCTTATTCACTCTTTCATGGGGTTGCATACCTGGTAAGTCTAAGGAAGTAGTAGTATCCAACGCCAAGCTCCAGTATGGGGCAATGGTGTGAGCAGCCACATGGGCTCCTCGCAATCCTACTTCTTCTTGTACAGTAAAGACTGCATAGATATCATAAGGAACTGGTGGAAGTGTGCGTAGTGCCTCTATCAAAACAAAAACGCCTGTGCGATTATCGAGCGACTTACCTGTTACGCAATTCCCTAACGCTGTGAAGCTTCTTTCTCTAGTAATAGGATTGCCTATTTCTACCATGGACATTACTTGCTGCTGGGTCCTCCCGAGGTCAATATATAAATCAGCTATCTCTATAGAACGTTTGCGCTCCTCTTCTGACAGGAAGTGAATGGCCTTGATGCCGATCACCCCTATCAAGTCCTCTTCCCCATGTATAAGCACCCGCTGACCAATGAGGGACTTAGGATCAAAGCCACCAAGGACATGAAACCTGACAAACCCATCTTGATCAATGTGCTTGACCATCATCCCTAGCTCATCCATATGCGCTGCCACCATCATCTTCTTGGTGTCACTAGGCTTTTGAGTACCATGCTTGACGGTAATGAGATTGCCCATGTTATCAATGGTCATCTTGTCTACAAAGGGCTTTATCTCAGCTGTAATGAGTTGGCGGATACGGTGTTCAAAGCCAGGAGCACCAGGTGTCTCGCTGATCTTCTTAAATAGGGAAAGGTTTAATGACATAGGCCTAAGGTCCAGCTCAATTTATCTGTGCGCAAGGGGGGATTCGAACCCCCACACCACATGGGCACCACCCCCTCAAGATGGCGTGTCTACCAATTCCACCACATGCGCAAGTATATTAGATGTATAACAAATGAAGCTAAAAAGCGTTTAAAAACAAAACCTACCAACTAGAAGTGGTGCCAGGAGTGAACTCCTGGCACGTTTGAGTTGCAAAAATGATTTCCTCCAACCACATATACTCCCTAGTATGCTGGCGCTCTACACAAAATAATGTAAGTTAAGTTCCAAGGTGGTCGCAGGAGCTTATTCCTGCAACAAATAGGCACGAAACCATGGCGCTCTACACAAAATGGCACGTTTGAGTTGCAGGAATAAGCTCCTCCAACCACATATACTCCCTAGTATGCTGGCGCTCTACACAAAATAATGTAA
>CAZZEE010000022.1:0-6878 GCA_964652695.1 uncultured Cytophagales bacterium | reverse complement strand
GTTCCTGCAACCACTAAGGAAAAGTGGTGCCAGGAGCTCACTCCTGGCACGTTTGAGGTTGCAGGAAAAAGTTGTTTAGTTGCAGGAAGAAGTTCCTGCAACCACTAGGGAAGTTGCAGGAAAAAGTTGTTTAGTTGCAGGAAGAAGTTCCTGCAACCACTAGGCAAGTTGCAGGAAAAAGTTGTTTAGTTGCAGGAATAAGTTCCTGCAACCACTAGGGAAAACTACTTTTGACCATGGTTATACGCGAAGAATACCTATACTATATCTGGCGATTTCAATACTTCGACCAGGTGCATTTAACGACCACACAAGGGGAGCCATTGGTCATACTTGACCCAGGTATACGCAATGAACACGCAGGGCCCGACTTCCTGGAGGCGCACATTCAGATAGGGGGCATTCATTGGTATGGACATATAGAGCTACATACCCATGCTTCCGCTTGGAAAACCCACCAACATCATCTAGATCCTGCTTATGAAAATGTGATCTTGCATGTAGTCTGGTTTGACGACCAACCTATAAAATGGAAAGATCAAACTAGTTTACCTACTTTAAGTTTAGAACCCCGTGTTGCCCCTGAATTAATCACGCAATGTGCACAACTTATTGAACAACAAACAGATATACCTTGTGAGAGGCAGCTATCTCAAGTGCCTACCATCATCCAGCACACGATGTTAGACAGGGTGCTTTTTCAACGACTCAGTCATAAAAATGCCCTGGTTTATCAGCTACTTTCCAGCAACCAGGGCAATTGGGAAGAAACAACCTATCAGCTACTAGCTTATAATTTCGGCTTTAAGGTAAATAGTGCTGCCATGTTAGCCATGTGTACTACCCTACCTTATAATGTCATTCAAAAACAAAGAGAAGATATCACCCAGCTGGAAGCGTTGTTATTAGGTCAAGCCGGTCTATTGGAAACATGTACGCAAGAAGCGCCGGTAGATGACTATCGATCTACCTTGCTACAGCACCATGCTTATTTGTCACATAAGTATCGGCTCCCTACCCAGCGAGTCACCCAGGTGCAGTGGAAATTCTTTCGATTAAGACCTGCCAACTTCCCTACCATCCGTATAGCCCAGTTAGTACAAGTATTACACCAGCAGGACCATTTATTTCACTGGTTGCTTCATACACCCACAGCAACCTTGCACCACCAGCTAGCCATCACGCAATCTAGTTATTGGCAGCACCATTATACCTTTGGGAAGGTTAGCACAAAGAAATTGCCAGGTCTAGGCAGCAGCAGCATCAATAATATACTCATCAACACCGTTGTTCCTCTGCTAGTAGCCTATGGGAAATCATACGACCAATCTGCTTATGTAGACCGAGCGCTAGAAATCCTTCATATACTGCCTCCTGAAAAGAATGCCATCACTCGGAGATGGGAAAAATTAGGCATGAAGGTAGCCAATGCTTTCGACTCCCAAGCGCTGATTGAGCTATATCATCATTTCTGTACGCAAAAGAAATGTCTTGCTTGCAACATTGGGACAACGCTTCTACAACGCGCTATACCTCGTAGTTAGCCTGAAAAGCAAAAGTGCAGGAAGAAAGACATCTCCCCGCATTTAAATAATGGACATAAGGTTTGCTATTTCTTAGCTTTATCCCTTAGCTCGATCTGCTCAATGAAATTTTCTTGAAGTGATATGGAAAGCTCTGCAAGTTTTCTAGCCTCTTCTATATTACCACCGAACACAAGTCCAAATCCAGGCGCAAACTCTCGCAATATCCGATTCACGACCACCTGACCTACTAAATCATGATTGGCTTGTAGTAACTTGGTCTGTGCTCCTTTTAATTTCTCCAACTGATTTTTCAGCTCCTCCACTTTCTGCTCTTTCTTGGTTTCTTGAATTTGCTCATTGAGTATTTTTTCCTGCTCTCCTGTCGCTTTTAATTTTTTGGCAATTTCACCAATTAGACGTTTCTGTTCTTTTTCTAACTTCTGTTTTGGATCTTCTTTTTTACCGCAACTTCCACAACCACCCAATAAAAGTAGGTTAGTAACTACCAATAGACCTATCAAAAACGTACTTTTTCTTATATTCAACATATTTAATATTAATTAAAGGTTATTTAAATTAAAAATTGAGAGTTCTCTCTTCCAATCACATCTTGATAGGCAGTAGGGTATCATTAATTGTATTAATCGACAATAGATCCTCTTACAAAATTGCGCCAACCATCTACGTTGTAGGCCTCTTGATAGCATACGCTTCTATAATACTTTTGATCAACCGGTGTCTGACAATGTCTTCTTCCTGCAAATAAACAAAGCCTATTTCAGGTATGGATGGTAAAAGCTCCATAGCCTCTAAGAGGCCAGATTGTTTGGAGTGAGGCAAATCGATCTGGGTAGGATCACCAGTAATCACAAATTTGGCATGTACGCCCATGCGGGTCAAAAACATCTTCATCTGCTTGGTAGTGGTATTCTGTGCTTCGTCCAATACTACAAAAGCGTTGTGTAAGGTTCTACCTCGCATGTAAGCCAAGGGAACTACTTCTATAACACCCGTCTCTTGATAGTACTTCCGCTTTTCACTAGAAATCATATCGTCCAAGGCATCATAAATTGGGTATAAGTAAGGGGCGGTCTTTTCTTCTAAATACCCTGGCAAGAACCCTAAGCTCTCGCCTGCTTCTACAATAGGTCGCGTGACAATAATCTTTTCTACTTCTCTTCTTTTCAGTGCCTGGATGGCTAATGCCATTGAAAGGTAGGTCTTCCCAGTTCCTGCCATGCCGATGATAAAAGTCAAATCATGATGGGTAACAGCCTCTACGATCCGGCATTGGTTCTGGGTCCGTGGAATAATAGGCTTCCCTTTGGCGGTATGGATAATAGCAGGGACGGATTTGTCGAGATGAGACTGCGGGTTACCTGGCTGCTTAGCATATTGATGAACAAGCTCTTGAGTGACCAAGCGCTGACTGCGATAATGGTGTAGCAACGACTGAATAATCTCATATAGCTTCTGTACCACCTCCCGATCACCTTGTATTTTGATCTCATTGCCTCTGGATATGAGCTTGGCAGTCGGAAAAAGAGAAGCCAGTGTAGAAATATTTCTGTTTTCTACACCCAAAAAATCGACGAGGCTTACTTCTTCTAGTTGAATGGTTCTTTCTATCATCTATGCAGGTGTTTAAAGACGGTTTCAGGAGATTCTCCTGAAACTATACAGTGGCGGGAGAAAGCTCCCGCCACCACCTTATAAGTATAGGCTTGGATATCCTTGATCACCCCAGTCACTATGGATGACCTCAACCCTACACGCCTTCACAATGATGAGTCCTTGGGGTTGCTTGACTTCTGTCACTGCGAGACTCGAAGAGTCGTGGCAGTCGCAATGACGATCAACATCATCATGTATTCCCATGAAGGCCCACCACACTACGGACTGTCACTGCGAGGCTCGGAGGGACGTGGCAGCCCATCTACGAGTCAATTACTAGGCTTTCCATACCAACATAGGATAACACTACTTATAACGAATACACTTTTTCTTTCAAATTAAAGCTTACAATTATTGCTCCGCTGTAACGTTACTTGGAACGGATAAGGTCTCCGCCATATCAAGTGCTGACACCACCTCAGCAGTCATCGACTTACTGTTTGCAGCAGGGTCTTTCACATAGGCAACAGGTATATTAGAAGGCCGGATAAAGCGCAGCCACACCACTCGACCAGACCTCAGCGGACCTACTTGATGAACTCTATTTTTACTTAATAAAGCTTTCTGCTTGATACCATATTTTTGTGCAATGCTCCACCAGCTGTCTTGGGGACGTGCAATGTGGTAGTGTACTGCTGCTTTGCTACGTTTGGACTTCCAATAATACACTTGCCCTAGTTGTACCTGATGGTTGGCACTAATATCATTGAACTTCAACAGTTGTTGAAGTGATATATTCCCTTTTTGAGCTAATGACGCTAACGTATCTCCTGAGTCTGCTACCACCCCTCGCATACCATTGATCAACAGAAGACTACGTTCTACTCTGCCCTGCGAAGATGATATGACCGGAAATCGAGTAGCATGTTCCCAGTAAGCATGATAGTTGATCTTATATTTGTTCAACAGGCAACTATGTAAGTCTAGCCGATCCGCCTGGGCATATTGTTGATGTGTCAGGGGAATCAGCATAGAGCAAGCGGCATCTTCCGGTACTTTCACGGGCTTCAGCCACTTATTGTAATATTGAATCATATGCAAAGAGACCCCAAATTGTTGGCTGAGTTCATGGAGGGTCTTCCCTTGACAATCGTGGCATTCATAAAGCCGTAATTCTGGATGTAATTCCTTTCCTACAGCACCTTGGAATACTAGTTTATGTGCTAGAAAATGATAAATATACCAATGTGCCCGACTATCGATTGTCGCTTTCGTATCTTGAGTATGCCATTTCTTTTCTTCAATATAGGCTTTAGCTCCCCCCCTACCTAGATGATGTGCTAAGAGGGCATGTAACCAATTTTTAAATTGCGCCTGATGCTTTTTAATAAACTTAGCAAATGCTCGGGTAGATGCCGCAATATGCATGCGTTCATCAATATACCGATCCATCCTGACGCCTACCTCAGAGGCGGCTTCCTTTTTAAACTGCCAAAATCCTACTGCATTGGATTCCGAGACATGGTCACCTAGCAAAGTGCTTTCTTGGATCACCAGGTATTTAAAATCTTCGGGCACCTCCTCTTCTTGAAGAACCTTCTCTATAATAGGCATGTATAGGTTCACACGGTCAAAGAGCTCTTGGTAGTGTTTAGCGCTACGGGTCAGGGAAGTGACTTTCTTTTGGATCTCTTCTTTGGCTTCAGGGGTGATGTATAGCTGCATGTTGGTAAACTTCAGCTTACTTGGTACAGTTATCGCCTGTGCATAGACAACCTGTCCCCATAAGGGATATACAACTAGGAAAGCAAAGGATAAAGCGCTTGCACATCTCCATAAACGGACTGTCAAAAATTGGGCCTTTGCGTCCTTGCGAGACCCGCAGGACCGTGGCAAACCATTGTATGTTATATTATTTTCTGGATCCCACCCAGATTTTACTCCTGACTGGATTGTCGCGGTGGCTATGCGCTTCCTCGCCATGACGACAAAGGCTGTAGAAGTCCCTCGCAATGAAGAACTAAGCCTGTGAATACAAGTGAAAACGTAAAAATTGATTATACGTTGCAAAAGACTTAATAATTTCATTTTTTTCTAACAACCATTAACCCATCTCGAATAGGAAATAACACATGCACCACCCGCTCATCATCACGAACATAATTATTAAACTCGACGATCGTCTGCGTTTGCCTATCTAGCAATGAACTTCTTGCTTCTAAGACTTTCCCTTTCCAAAGCACATTGTCGATGATGATCCATCCATCTGGGTTGAGCCTTTCCAAGGCTAATTCATAATAATCTTCGTAATTTCTTTTATCCGCATCAATAAACACCAGGTCGAAGGTATCCAGCAGCTGGGGAATAATGTCCAACGCCTTCCCCAGGTGATACTGAATCTGCTGGGCTTTATTAGAATTTGCAAAATATTGCTGAACTCGCTCGGTTAGATGCACATCGGAGTCTATCGTATATAATATTCCATTTTCTGTAAGTCCCTCTGCCAAGCACAAAGTGGCATATCCCGTATAAGTGCCTATTTCAAGAATCCTAGTAGGGCGGATCATCTTTGAAAATGTCGCTAAGACTTGTCCTTGTAGGCGTCCAGAAAGCATCTGCGCTCCAGGTACCTCTGCATGGGTTTCTTGGTTGATGGTAGCCAAGAGCGTAGATTCTGATGAGGTATAATCCTCGGCATAAGCCTGTATATCGTGGTAAGTCAGTGCCATGTTTGTAAGGGATCTCTTATAATATATTCAACAATTGTTCTTTGATCTTTTCCAATTCATTTTTCATGACTGTGACATGCTGTTGAACAGCCGCATCGTTGGCTTTAGCGCCTAAGGTATTGAGTTCTCTGCCTATTTCTTGCGCAATAAAAGATAAGTTTCTGCCTGCTAGGGGATCTGTTCGCATCACCTGGTCAAAGTACGCCAGGTGACTAGCCAACCGTACTCGCTCTTCTTTGAAATCTAATTTCTCCAAATAATAAATCATTTCTTGCTCTAACCTTGTCTCATCCAACGGACGTATAGCAGGCAACATATTCAATTTTTCTACTAGTTTTTCTTTGATCCGTGTAATCCGATGGGCATCCAGTTCGTCTACAGCGGCTAATTCTTGTGCAATCTTATCTAGGTAATGCCGTATACTCTTCGCTAATACCTCCCCTTCTTGTAACCTAGCTTGGTCACAACGTTGTAAAGCAGTTTGCAAGGTGCTTTCTATTTTTTGGAGGCTCGATGTGTGGGTAGCTTCTTGTGGTATGTTGGTCAGCATAACGCCTGGTGCCTGCATAGCCAGCTGAAAGACAGGATGCGTAGAAGCCCCTACTTTCTGCGCCAACTGCTCAAAGGTATGATAATAGGCTTTGAAGAGCGACTCTTGTACAGCCAAAGAGGGATTGGTCTGTTGCTTATCTACATAGTTGATGAAAAGGTCTATCTTGCCTCTTTGTAATTGGGTCTGTACCAAATTTCTCCAGGGGAGCATCTGCTCCGTTAAGAGCTTGGGCACTTGTAGGTTGATATCAGCGTATTTGGCGTTGATGGACTTGACTTCCACATAGACCATTATTTGGTCATCCTCGTAGGTGGCTTTTCCAAAACCGGTCATTGACTTAAGCATAGTGTTTCTGGTTTAATGAGTAGACTGACAAAGATAAAAAAGTTAGCCGTTGTAGGAAATCACTTCAAATGTTTAACTTTGTAAGTGATACAGGGGCTAGCTGCTAAAGGC
>CAZZEE010000021.1:11033-11836 GCA_964652695.1 uncultured Cytophagales bacterium | reverse complement strand
TTAGAATCTAATCATGCAAACTATCTTAAATTAACAATTTCAAATAATCAAGCTATTAAATATCTCTGTTATAATGCTCTATATCATATTTGTAGTTTTTAAACCCTTCAAAGATGGCAGTAGCTATTTGTGTTTGCCCTAGCTTTTGATTCAAATACTTTTCTTCTTCTGGGTTAGTTATAAATCCTACTTCTACTAGGACGCTGGGTGCAGTAGTTTGCCAAAGTACCAAGAACCCATCCTGTTTGACTCCTCGGCTTTTGCGTGGAGTATACATGGTAAATCCTTTTTCAATATGTTGAGCTAGCTTTAAGCTATTTTCTGTGTAAGCATTCTGATAGAGA
Source organism: uncultured Cytophagales bacterium (assembly GCA_964652695.1). Lineage (GTDB taxonomy): Bacteria > Bacteroidota > Bacteroidia > Cytophagales > Amoebophilaceae > Amoebophilus. The sequence goes on along the minus strand of CAZZEE010000021.1, from coordinate 11,492 downwards.
GAAAAGAGTATATGTGATTCTGGGGAGGCAGGGTCAAAGCCTAGGTATTTATCAGTTGAATTATCCTCTATTAAGATAACTGCATTTTCTCTTTTAGTAACCGCTAAGTTTTTATTGCTTGTTTCTAGTCCCATGGTAAAGATTTCTATCCCATGGGCTTTCTTATTTTTCATAGCCGCATTGCAATGAATAGAAATAAAAACATCCGTATTATTTTTGTTAGCTATGTTGGCACGTTGATGGAGGGGAATAAATTCATCTCGCTGACGAGTGTACAGGACCTTGACATCGCTCATATGCTGTTTAATAAGGTTACCTAGCTCTAAAGCTACTTGTAGGGCTATGTCTTTTTCTTTTGAAAACTTGCCAAGTGCACCCGAATCTTTACCACCATGTCCAGCATCTAAGATAATTTTTTTTACCTTGTAGCTTTTATTGCTTGGCGAATTGTTAAACCCA
>CAZZEE010000021.1:0-11023 GCA_964652695.1 uncultured Cytophagales bacterium | reverse complement strand
CAGCGCGAAACCGAACAGCACGCCGATAACGTCCAGAATGCACGTGAACTTGATAAAAAAAATCATTTTATAGCTTTTTTTCGCTCTTAACACAATAAATTTACAAATAAAACTTTTATTAAATAGATCATCGTGCCTGCAATCAAGTACGTATTTTTATCCTTTCTCTGGTCTGTATTACCTATTGTAAACTTTTATGCAAGTAATAGCAGCTTACCTCTTTTTCCTAGCACATCTCCTGCAAATAAACAATATTTCTCTGAGATTATAGCACCTGCTTACCTAAAAACAGGTTTTATACGACTACCAACCGTAGCTCCTTTGCCTTGGAATCAACCCCGCATAGCCTCATTTATAGAGATGCAAGAAAAGGCTGCTAAGCAGCGTAGCGATGAGGCGACAGGTTTTTTGCAGCATATTGTTGGATATCAAGCTCATGATTCTATTGAATTTGATATCGCCAATAAAACCGCTCATATACATGGGGCAGGTACCATTGGATATGAAAAATCACAATTGACAGCAGAAAATATTTCTTTTAACTGGAATACCCATACTGTTATAGCTACTGGCAAGAAGAACGAAGAAGGCAAGATAGATCCTAAACCCGTTTTTCAGGATGCAGATACCAAGTATATAGCTGAGGAGATACGTTATAATTTGCAGTCTAGAAGAGGCAAAGCTCGTAAGTTATTTACCACCAAAGATGAGGCCTTGATTCGTGCCAATCAGGCTAAGGTGGATGTTGAAAGTACTTACTATGCGGACGATGTGGACTTTACTACTTGTAACCTAGCTAAGCCCCATTATACAATTAAAGTCCGAAATTTGAAGTTTGTTCAAGGCAAACGGATTGCCTCTGGCCCTTTTCAATTTTATTTTGAGGGAGTTCCTACGCCACTTGGCTTTTTCTATGGGCTTTTCTATTTGCCTACTCCCAAGGTTTCTGGTATTATCCGCCCTAATATTGGGGAAGATGGTAAAAAAGGCTTCTTCCTGCGGGAGGGGGGTTATTATTTCTATTTCAATGATTATATTGACCTGGCTCTCAAAGGATCTGTTTACTCCAAAGGTCATTCCGACTTTCAGGCAGAGTCGAATTATATTAAACGTTATTCATTTAAAGGGAAGTTATTTTATAAACGGGCAATCACTTCGCACACTACCGAGACTGCTTTGCAGGAGGACAAAGAAAAAGAATGGCAGTTTAAATGGAATCACGAGACAACCAATAATAGAATAAGTAGCCTGACAGCTGAAGTAGATATACAAAGTAAATCGCCTAGAAGCAACAGTCTCGTAACTGCTTATGACCCCAATAAGTTAAATGCCCAAACGCATTCAAAAGTTAGGTATACACGTCGATTCATAGGCACACCTTATGCGATGAATACGAGCATAGCGCATAGCACGGACTTTAGTAAAAAGCCCAGTCTAACTAATATGACGCTTCCCCAATTCTCCGTGGGGACTTCGCCGATCTATCTCTTTAGGTGGGGTAGTTCTGTATCCAAACATTGGTATGAAGATATTTACATTAAACATACTTCCGAATTTCAAAATGAACTGACCAATAAGATAGAAGGCAAGGGTAGTAATAGTAACGATAAAGAGCCTATAGACTTCTCCTGGAAGAATCGGAAGCAAATCTTCAAAGAGGGTCGTTATGGCTTCCAACACACTTTCCCCATAGAAACTAATATTAAACTGTTTAACTATTTCAACCTTAAGCCCTTTGTTCAATATACAGAACGTTGGTATTTCAAACGCCGAGTCTATACTGGTCAAAACGAAGCTGAATTTGATCTATCAACAGGCTTTTACAGGGTATGGGATTATAATATGGGAGCAGAGCTGCAGACTACTATCTATGGTACCCATCTCTTTGGAGAAGAAGCCACTGTGCAAGGAATCCGTCATCGGATAGAGCCCTCTTTGGGTTTTGTCTATACGCCCGACTTTTCAGAGGATTCTTACGGATACTTTCAAAAAGTACAGACGAAGCAGGGAGAAAAACGTTACAATAGGTTTAAAGATGCTATCTATGGTACGCCCAAAGAAAAAGAAAGTGCTTTGTTGACCGTAAAAATAGATAACGTGTTGGAAATGAAGGCTAGAGACGCTTCTAGCTCAGCTGGTAAGTCAAAAAAAATACCCATCTTCGAATCTCTCAACATGAGCACTAAGTATGATTTTTTAGAAGATGATTTCCCACTTCAAGATATTAACTTAGGAGCAAGGACACGGCTATTAGATAACCTCATTAGTGTAGAATACAGCACTACTTTAGACCCTTATTTCTACCGTAATAGGCAAAAGATAGCAGAATATGCTTGGCAGCATGGACAAGGATTGGGAACCATGACTAAATATGCCTTGAAGCTAGGTACTACCCTTAAATCTAAAAATAGTGATACAAGATTATCCAATGAGCCAGGAAAGAAAGCAGGCAACAAAGGGCTGCTAGGTTCTTCAAAAAATTCAGAATCACCGGTTGCTGTCGTAGACCCTACCAAATATGTAGATTTCGATTTGCCTTGGCAGCTGACTTTGGGCTATCAACAGAACTATACCTATCAGATCAAGGAAGATATAAAAAAGACTGCGCGCCAGGTGACCATGAATGGGGATTTTAAAGTATCTCAAAACTGGAAGATAGGTTTTAAGAGTACATACGACCTGGATAAAAAGGAATTGGTAGGCGATGACACCCAGGTCAGTATTTATCGAGATTTACATTGCTGGCAAATGAGCATTGATTGGAAGCCATTAGCTAAGGTACAATCGTACCAGTTTTCTATTGGGCTCAAAGCATCGATGTTGCAAGACCTCAAGTTCCCTCATGAAAGGCAGTATGATAAGCTGTAAGTGAAAGGAGGTGCTGGCCCGCTCAAACTTGTATGGAGTTATATTATTTACTACGATAAATTCATATCTTGTCTTAAATATCATAGAAGGATACAAAATGACTATAGGAAACAATCAGCAAGCATTGCAAGCTTTTGATAGGCTCTTAAAAATTGCAGCAGAGCTAAGGGAAAAATGCCCATGGGATCAGCAACAGACCATGCATAGTTTACGTCCTTTAACTATTGAAGAGACTTTTGAACTTTCAGAAGCTATCTTGCAAGGCGATGCCACGGGTATTCGAGAGGAAGTAGGGGATTTACTGTTCCATTTGCTCTTTTATACACGTATTGCTGATGAAAATGAATCTTTTACATTAAGTGAGTGTATCAATCAGGTTTGTGATAAACTCATCCGTCGTCATCCACACGTCTATCAGAACGAACAACCGGAAATAAATACGCAGGATGTAAAACGCAACTGGCAGCAAAACAAGCTGGAAGAGAAAGCGCGTGAGTCTATCCTAGAAGGAATACCGAGTTCGCTTCCAAGCTTCTACAAGGCTATGCGAATACAAGATAAGGCTCTCTCAGTGGGGTTTAGTTGGAAAGAAAGGCAGGATGCTTGGAGTAAGGTGCTAGAAGAGTTACAGGAACTAGATGAGGAAGTTAATAACCATAGCGATGAGAATCCTAGACATGCGCAAATGGAGGATGAGTTTGGCGATGTGCTCTTTACGCTTATGAAGTATGCACAGTTTATTGGAGTAGATCCGGATAAAGCTTTGGAAGCTGCCAATAAGAAATTTATCAAGCGATTTCAACAGATAGAACGACTAGTCAAAGCCGATGGTAAGCAGTTTAGTCAGCTTTCTAAAAAGGAGCTATCCATCTATTGGAGCAAGGCAAAATCCCAACTAGCCTCTTCTTCAGCGCTTCCATAGGTGTATGAGGTGTAAATTTGCTTGAATGGCTGGGGATAACTTAGATTCATATTCATCAATAGATTTGTTGCAGAATTAAGTATTTTGGTTTCTGGGAAGGAAGATATTTGTGAGCAACCGGATGTCATTTCGAACCTGCTTCGCAGGTTCGAAATCCATATTTGGAGACCCACCGCACTCATTGAGTGGCAGGAGTGAGCTCCTGCCACTACACACGCACTGGAGGCAAAAGACGAAATTATACAAGCGGTCTAATGGTAGCCGATAGTAATTAATACAGCTAAAAGGTTACGTACTTTTTTGATTCATCACCCTATTTTAAACGATTACACTTTGCATCCCCTCATACACATAGAAGGACTTCATATTTATCAAGGGAACAGGCTTGTATTGAAGAATGTAAATTTTAGCATGTATAAAGGTGAATTCGTGTTTTTAATTGGCAAAACAGGAAGTGGAAAGTCATCTTTATTGAAAACGCTATATGGCGAATTGTCTTGTAAGTTAGGAAATGTACAAGTAGCTGGTTTTCATGTGGCAACGCTTACTCCACAGCAGCTTCCTTTTCTGAGAAGAAAATTAGGTATCATATTTCAGGATTTTCAGTTGCTGATGGATAGAACAGTAGAAGAAAATTTATCCTTTGTGCTGCATGCTACTGGCTGGAAGAAAAAGACAGAGATAAAAAAGAAAACAGATGAAGTCTTAGAAAAAGTAGGTCTAAGTTGGGCTGCGAAGAAGATGCCTTATCAACTATCAGGTGGAGAGCAGCAGCGGATAGCTGTTGCACGTGCTTTGCTAAATGATCCCCTTGTCTTGCTTGCAGACGAACCTACAGGTAACGTTGATCCAGAGGTAGCTCACGAAATCTTACATCTGTTTTTGGATATCAACAAGGCTGGGACCTCCGTATTGATGGCTACCCATAATTATGATTTATTGCATAAACATCAGACCAGGGTACTCAAATGTGATCATGGATATTTGGTAGATGCTTCGACCGAACAAGAGGTAAGTGTATAGTTTCTTCTTTTTATATAAGTATGGTGCTTAAGCCTCGTATTATTTTCATGGGAACTCCCACCTTTGCTATACCTAGCTTACGGATTCTTTTGGAGCAAGGATATCAAATAGCTGCAGTGGTTACTGCACCTGATAAGCCACAAGGGAGAGGATATACTATCTTACCATCACCAATTAAAGTATTTGCCCAACAACAGGGCATTCCAGTGCTACAACCTACTAATCTACAAAGTGATAGCTTTATAGAGGCTCTAGATAGTTATCAGGCTGATCTCTATGTAGTAGTAGCCTTTCGAATGTTACCGAAGGTAGTATGGAGTAAGCCATTTTTAGGTACAATTAATCTACATGCTTCATTGCTCTCACAATATAGAGGAGCTGCCCCCATTAACTGGGCTGTAATCCAAGGAGAAACAATGACGGGAGTTACAACTTTCTTTATAGAAGAAGCCATTGATACAGGTCACATTCTGTTACAAGATCAGGCCCCCATTTATACAGTAGATACAGCTGGTACTTTATCAGAACGATTGCAATGTAAGGGCGCTAGACTACTGTTAAAGACCGTGGAAGCTATAGAAGAGGGTCGTGCTATGCCCACCGCTCAGCTAGCTAGCCCTGATGATTTATTGAAGAAGGCTCCTAAGCTCTACACAAAAGATTGCCAGATCAATTGGCACCAGCCTACAGCAGTAGTTTATAATTTTATACGAGGATTATCTCCTTATCCTGGTGCGTGGACTTTATTGAACGGTATCCATACCAAAATATTAACCGTTTACCCTATTCCATTGCGGTTGGCTGAACCAGGAGCATTATATTCGGATGGTAAGAGTTATTTATATTTAGGTACCAACGATGGAGCAATAGCTATTGATGAACTGCAACCTGCTGGGAAAAAGGTACTAGAAATACAAACTTTTTTACGGGGATGTAGGTTGTTCGGCTAGTGGATTAGTCTTGGTGATCAGTTGATAAATTCATTATATTTGAACATAGTATAAGGTGTACAAAACCACCACATTATTTGTAAAATAACCAATAAGCTATTATGGAAGAAATTCAAAAGCAATTAGAAAAAGCAGATCAACACATGCAAAAAGCATATGTCCACACACAGCTTGAATTCAGTAGGATTCGCGCAGGTAGAGCTATGCCTGATATGTTAGATGACCTACAAATTTTGTATTATGGCAACATTACTCCCTTCAACCAGGCTGCTGCTATTACGGCACCTGATGCAAGGACTTTGATCATTAAACCTTGGGAAAAGCAGTATCTCGCTGAGATTGAGAAAGCTATTATCAATAGTAAACTAGGTCTTACGCCGCAAAATGACGGAGAAGTTGTAAGAATTATTGTCCCTCCCCTAACCGAAGAAAGAAGAAAAGACTTGGTTAAACAAGCCAAAAATGAGGCAGAAAAAGGCAGAGTAGCTATCCGTAATATTAGAAAAGATATCAAAGAAGCCTTCAAACATCTACAAAAAGAGGGGGCTTCGGAGGATTTAATTAAACGATCCGAAGAGAAACTGCAGACATTAACAGATAAGCATATTCAAACGATTGATACCCTTTTAACTCATAAGGAAGCGGAACTGATGAGTGTATAATATAGTTGTTGATAGCTCCCTAGTGGTGCAAGCGTCCTCGCTTCTGCAATTCCATGATGCAGTCGCTCGGCTATTGCCGAGTTACTAATATTTGGTTGGATTATGGACTACCACGTCCCTTTGGGTTGCTTCGGCCCCCAAAGCGCCTCGCAAGAACATCGTAGTGACGACTTCTGCCACCTTTTTCAAAGTTAAAATCCGTTATCTCATGTACCTACTTTCTGGTTATAACCACCACCCTACCCAAGGTCCTTGCTTACAACTAGATGCCATATCCAGCCAACCTGCAATCCGTCAACGGGTACCTGTTTCCCAGCAGTATATACATATCAAGCTACTGAAGAAGAAATATTGCACAGGAAGATACGATCTAGCGAAAGGGACTTCGATCTGTTGTCCAGATCAAAAGGAAGTGACAGGGAAGCAAACACAATGCGATGCCTGTAGTCAGACAATAGTATTTAATCCAGCCTTCTACCATTTTAATACTGCCCAACTACCCTTACAACAACAAGCCTACAATCTTCAACCGCACAATGTATACCTAACTTACTTTGGGAAGAAGCTCATCAAAGTAGGAATTGCTCATGCTGAGCGACTACCTACTAGGTGGCTAGAACAAGGAGCCCGTGCTGCAGTAGTCTTGGAAAAGATGCCAGATGCTTATAGAGCTCGATCATTAGAAGAACTAATTCATAATACTTACAACATTCCAGAGCGCATTACTAGCCTACAAAAGGAACGGTACTTAGCTTTACCTTATCATTTTACTGGGGCAAGTATAGAGCTTGCTGCCTGTAAAGAGGAGATGGAATGAAAACTAGATACTACATTTACTCCACATTCTATAGAAAATTTGCAGGGTTATTATTTCCCTAACGGGCAACCAACTACATTATACCAAATGCCCAAGACCAGTAAACAAGTCATGGGATACGGCGTGGGACTGGTAGGCGATATGCTGATTTACAATCAAAATGGTTATTGCTTGACATTGCCTCTTAAGCCACTGTTAGGGCAGGCGCAAGTCATACTAGCAGGAGAAGGATTACCACAGCTTTCCACGAGTGAGGGGCTACAAACACAACTAAACCTTTTTAGTTAGCTGCAAAAGATGCGCTGAAAAGCCTAATAAACTTGCTTCTTCAAAGCTATTCGCTATGATCTGCAATCCAATAGGTAGATTTTTGTTGTCCTGACCATTGGGGATTGAAATAGCTGGCAATCCTGCTATCGAAGCCAAGGTCGTATAAACATCTGCCCAGTACATAGCCAACGGATCATGCGCATCATAGCCTATTTCCCAAGCTGTATGCGGTGTGGTAGGTAAGATGATGAAATCATATGTTGATAAGATAACTTGCAGCTTGTCTTTTATCAACCTTCTTACCTTTTGAGCTTGTATAAAACAATCTTCATAATGGCTAGAGCCTAATACAAAGTTTCCTAATAAAATCCTTTTTTGTACTTCTTTTCCAAAGCCTGCTGACCTTGTTTGGGTATATAATTCGTTGATGTTTGATGTAAGTGGCGCTCGATATCCATATCGTACGCCATCTAGACGAGCGAGATTAGAGCTAGCTTCCGCAGTAGTAAGGACATAGTAGGTAGGCAAGGCATATTCCAATAATGGGAAGTCGATACCTTCTACTTGGTGTCCCGCTTGCTGCAATGCCTTCATTGCCTCCATGGTGTTTGAACGAATCTCTGGCTGTAACCCTTCATACTCCAATGCTTCCTTGAGGTAGGCAATCTTCGCTTTTTTAGGGAAGTGTAATTGGTTGGTGTAGGTAGGAACAGGCTTTTTGCTGGCAGTGCTGTCGTAGCCATCTGCTCCAGCAATGACCTCTAAGACAGCAGCACAGTCATAGATTCCTTGTGCTAAGATGCCGATTGTGTCAAAAGAGGAAGCATAAGCCACCATTCCATGCCTGGATACCCTACCATAAGTAGGCTTCAATCCTACGATGCCACAAAAAGAAGCCGGTTGCCGTACGGATCCACCCGTATCTGTCCCTAGAGACACATGGCACATATGCGCTTGTACAGCTACCGCAGATCCTCCTGAAGAGCCACCTGGAACTCTGGTAGGGTCGATGGCATTGCGTACAGGTCCAAAGGCAGAATTCTCATTGGAAGAGCCCATCCCAAACTCATCACAGTTTTGATGACCCACTATAACCACATCTTCTTCAAGCAGACGTTGTACTGCTGTAGCACTAAACTGAGAAACAAAGCCTTCTAAAATTTTGCTGCTAGCTTGTACAGGATGATCTTGATAGCAGAGTAAATCTTTGAGTCCTACTACTAAACCAGCTAGTTTACCAGCTTGTTGATCCTGTAACTTTTGTGCGATTTGTGCAGCTTGGCTGAATGCTTCTTCTGGATAGGTTCTAACAAAGGCATTCAATTTTTCTTGTTGCGAAATATTAGCATAGCATTGTTGTACTACTTCAGTCAAGCGTTGGGGAGCTTGGGGAAGAGATGCTTGTAAATGATAAAAAGAGCTTAGCTCAGCAAAATTACGCATTCTTTTATTCTATCGCAGTGTGGGTATTTAGGTTATCTAGATGGGCTTAGGTATCTCATTGATAAAGACATGAACTTTAGGATAACTAAACTTTCCCAAAAGTAGCGAACTATGTTAATTTTCCCAAGCTTATACGTTTATAGAGGAACAATTATATGAAATCTTTGAGCGGCATTTCTATTTATGCATTAAAAATTATAATTTTGTCGCCACACTTTACTAAATTACCAACTGGATATGTCTCCAGTGACTCCGATTAGAAATCGCCAGTATTTATTGCAGAGAGTCTAAGTGAGCGTATCCCCCCAGTAGGGGGTGGGTTCCTTTGCGGACCAGTTTTGCAAGGTATGGCGGTACCGTAATCGACTGGAAAGTGGAGGGCCCATCCCCTTTTGTTTTTAATGGAACCTTAGTTATTTCTCCAACTTCTCCCTCAACACCTGTAACCCGATGTTCAGTTTGTTGTACTTTCTTTTATTAGATAGTAGGAATTACGTCCTAGTAACGTACTGAGTTTGTAATCATCTGAATCGTATTTGTATTGCTTGTGATCAAAAGTAGTGGATTATTTCGGTAATTTGATACAATATTATTAAAAATAAAATTAAATTGTTCAATAAGTGTATATCCAAAACCATCAAATGTTAATTCTTAGCATATTTGTTTGCTAGGTAAGGATTATCCTATCATAAGTAGCAGCCCGATCCAAGGACACCAAGCATGGTGAAGTGTTAAGTACGACAAAGCTTTTCAGCTGATGTGATATTTATTCTCTTCAACACTGGTTATCTAGTTAAAAGATAATATTTTTAGTACCTACAAAGCGCTTGATGTGAGTAAGTAGGAGACATTGGGTAAAGCGCGTGAGTTAATAACCTATTTTTAACCTTTAAAATGTACAATCATGAAGAAAATGAAACAATTTTTACTTCGAGTGAAATGGCCTATTACTATAGTGAGTGCCTGTTTAGTAGCGATCATGGTGAACGGAATAATCACAGCAAGCCCTGCCACTTCTACTCACAAGGCTCCGTATTTAGGCGTTGTTCGCTCTTCTTTGGTAGGTAATGAGCTTATTCAATCAGATGGCAAGGTTGTTCAGCCTCTTGTAGATTTTTTAAAGCTTTTTAAGATTGAACACCAAGGTACTATAGAGTCTATCAACACGGCGATGCAAATGCATTTTATAAGAAAACCAGGTTCAGAAAGGTGGGACTTGATAGACTCAGCGCAAGATCAAAAATTGAGACCACAAGTTTTGGACCTGCTAAAAAGGATGGGATTGGTTGATGCAATTCCTCCTACCACCGTTAACGCAGATTACTTTCTTCTGTTTGGAGCTACTTTAGGTAGAATAGAGAAAAGATTTACTGATTTCTTGGAGCAATATCAGACAGGAACCCTGAATTGCAAAAATATTGTTTTACTAGGGGGAGTTAGGTATTTGCAACCTACGGAATTAGATAGTATCAAGCAAAATAGTACTTTTGCTTCCTTTCTTAAAGACCGGAAGAAAACAGAAGCAACGCTTACTGAGGCGGATCTTTGGTGGTTTGTATGGCAGACCAAAGCTACTGATGCTTTAAAAGCACAATTTCAAGAATCAAAACATAATTTATTCTTTGTTAACGCTACGAATATCACCCATGGTACTAATCAAAGAGCTACTACCCATACTACTTTGGAAACGTGGCTAGAAGACTTTAAACCAGTTCCAGGTAAGTGCCATGCCAATGTTGAAAAACCATATGGTGTACGGATAGAAAAAAATTTACGGTATGCGTTGGAAAAATATAGCCGAGCACATGAATCCACCCAGCATTTTTCCATTACTTGGAATAGCCCTGCAGCGGGTGATAGTTTATTACTTGCTGTTTATAAAGATGAATTAGCTAGGGCTTTCCATCAGGAATATGACCTAAAAAAATATTTGGGAATGTTATCCAATGAGGCCAAGTCAAATAAGGGTGAGAAGAAATAGCGTATACGTTCACGCTCTATGTTACGAAACAAAGGTCCCGCCTTGTGCGTCCAGGAAAGGTTGGTATGTTCAGTAGGAAACAATAAA
>CAZZEE010000020.1:0-12006 GCA_964652695.1 uncultured Cytophagales bacterium | reverse complement strand
AATTGCTGGAATATATAACTGGGACTTAACTCATTGAGGTTATGCAAGAGCTCCAATATCAGTGACTAATCAAAACAGTCGCTCGGCTTTGCCGAGTGACGAATATTGGTTACCTGCTGGTATCCATGTAGCATAGTTAGTGCCATATAGATCACCCACAGCCGAGCAACTGCTAGAGGAGATAATTAATAAGGAAGAATGGTTTCACAGCTTGACTTTACTATCAGCGTATTATTTTTTGCTGCAACTTCATCCCATTTACTTTTTTTAACTTCTTCTTCCGTTGCCCAACCCGACTTATCGTTAAAAAGAAGCTCAGAATCTGATACGTTAAAATTATTTGCTAACGCATTATCGCTTGCTGTGTCTCCCCAGGCTATCTTTTGTGGGTTTATCCAAATAGAATTACATTCTTCACAAATAAGTATTATACCGATTATATCCTGCATTTCATCGGCAAGCTTATATAAATACCGAGAACCTTCTTTACAATTGGGACAAAAAGATTCATCATGATCATCTTTCTGTTGGACGTTGTTAAAGCTAGCAACTGGATCTCCTACACATGCTTGATGATTACCTTCTGTATGAGTTTCTTCTTTGCACTCACCCTTCATGCTAATAGTTTTGCAGCCGCTTAGCAAGATGATGTTCATAAGCAGACCAAGACTAACCAAACTTATTGATTGATTTAATTTCACATTCATAATGGATCAAGTTTAAGCTTTTTAAGGTGGTTTCAGGACTGCCACGGTCGCTATAAGCTCCCTCGCAGTGACGACTCTTGAAACTCCAAGCCACAGTGGTGTCTGGGATAATCTCTGATACCACTTTGTTTACTTCATACCATACTTTTTATGGAGCTCTCTGCTAGCTTCGTACGTAGGGTCAAACTGAATAATAGCCTTTTCTTTCACGCTATCAAGCCATCTCTCTAATGCTTCTTGCTTTTTGATACTTAAAGCTAATTGGTAAATCCGTTCATAGTCTTTTTCTAAGCTAGCGCGATGAAAAAGTACTTTCCCCTTTAAATACACCATACGAGCGGCTAGCTCACCTGCATCAGTAGTAAACAAGAGAGGCTCCGAAATAATACCAGGTTTCATCTTATTTAGGAGGCTAGACAATTCCGCAGGTAGCTGATCAATGGACATTTGTACACCTCCCTCCTCGTCTGTTAATAGCCCACCACGTTGCTTCGCAGCTGCATCTTCCATTGAATAGGTTTTCACAGCCTCTTCAAAAGAAATCTTATTCTTAATGATATAATCGTATATCTCTTTTACATCTTTGATTAATTCTTGTGTATTTTGCTTGTTAGTACGATGTTCGATAAGGATATGTCGCGTATTATATTGATCCTTTTTTCGCTCAATAAGCTGAATCAGATGGAAGCCAAACCTTGTCTCCACAATATCAGATACTTCGCCAGGACGTAAGCTAAGAGCAGCTTTCTCGTAGGCAGGATCTAGTTGACCAATCTTCCAAAAACCCAACTCCCCACCATTAGCAGCAGTAGCTTCGTCTTCTGACTCTTCTCTAGCCGCTTCAGCAAAGTCCTTTCCATTCTGTATCCTAACTTGTGTGTCTTCTAATTTATATCTACCTACTGGAACGATATGTGGAAAACGTATCAGTTGATATGCTTCTACCATAGTGGGGCAAACAGGAATCTCTGCAGGAGGCAATTGGTCAAAAAAAGTCTTTACTTCCTGGGGCGATATGGTGATATCATCTATAATCAAATGGCGCATACGATCCAAAGTCAATTGCTCTCGGATAGACTTGCGTAATTCGTCTTTGAATACTTCAATAGACTTACCTACATATTGTTCTAACCTTGCTTCTGTCCCTACCTGCTGCAAGATCGCTTCCACCCTAGCCCGGAGATACCTTTCCATCTCTTCCTTTTTAACATGAATATCTTTTTTAGCTGCATTTGCCAGTAAGATTTTATTAACTACCATATTTTCAAGTATTTGAACTTTGGTAGGTGTTCCCCCTTTCGTTCCTTGCGCTTGGTGTAATTGGTATTCCGCCTCTAGATCAGTATAAAAAATAGGTTGGTCATCTACACTGGCGATAACTTTATCTATTAGTTGCTCTACTGGAACTTGCTCTATGAGTGTAGTCCATCCTCCCACTAACATCATAGCAATCCATAATAAGTTAATCTTTGTTTTCATAGATGGTATAATCATTATTAGCTTTTGCTTGTTGTAGAATGTCTTCCCGTATTTGATTCGCCAGCTGTATTTTTCGCTTGTAAAGGATTACTTTAGCTATCTGATCTTTGACCAGTTCCATAGGAGCTATATCGTTGATAGACTTATAGGCATCTATTTGTAGATAATAGCGATAAGTAGCATCCTGCATCTCTTTCAGATAAGTTTTCTTGGATAACCTTGTTTGATCAAGCGCATGGTAGAGAATGTTACCGGAAATTGTTTTGGGAACAATGTCATCCCACTTAAGCCAAACTTTATTATCTAAAGAGGAGTATGTAGCATGCGTAGCACAATACTCTTTTAATTCCTTCAATGCTTCTTCACTATCTTGGGGCATGAGCTGCTTCAACCTGGCAACTTGAGGGGCATTTTTAGGCACGATGACTAATTTTCCTTTTAAAATATTATGCTTTAGCTTAAAGTTTTCTTGATAGGCTTGATAATAATCCTGTATCTCTTGGTCGGTAATATCTTGTTTAACCTTCTCTTTGACTAGCTTCTCCAGATAGACGTGGGTCAACAATGTAGAACGGAAGTCAGCTATCTTTTTTTCTACCTCTTCTCGTTGTATACCTACCACCTCCTTTTCTGCTTGATGAACTAGCAACTGGTTGGCTACCCATGTTTTGACATATTGCTCCACAAGCGCTGTGTTATCCTTAGCGCCACCATTAGCAGGTATTATACTTTTTAGGTCTTCCTTATATAGGCATTGATGATACACACATGCAAGCGGTGTATGCCCAGGCTCCGATGGTTTTTGACGGTCGCACCCTAGCTTTAAACCTAGAAATGATAACGTTATGAAAAGTATTCTATACATGATATACTTCTTTTGCTAAAGGATTTTGTTGGGAACTAGTCCCGAAATAGCAGGCGACTGGGCAGGTGGTGTGCCTGACACCCTTACCAAGCTGCAAGAGTCGGTCATTTTGCGCATCATTGCGAGGGATCACCAGCTCCTTTCAGTTCCCATGCGCCTTTTTTTGGCTCGCAATGAGGTCGTGATGACACTACAACCGCGTCAATCCGCTTGTGCTATATACATCATGCATCCACTGAATCGGCAATAGCCGGGCGACTGGCAGGATGTCATGCCAAAGTTGTATGCCTAACTCCCATCAGAAACGTAACTGAAAGGTGGTGTCAGGGAGCTACTCCTGACACTTTCTAACTCCCGTATCTACCTATTTCTTTGCCTTATCCCCTTTCTTGCCTTTGTTATCTTGTTTGCCTGCTTTTGTAGTAGCTTGTTTAACTTGCGCATTAACCGTCAGATCTACGCCTAGCCTGGTAAGCACCAAGTTAGATATATTCAATTCTGGCTTTCCATAAAGTACTATATCCAACTCTGATCCTACACTAGTATTCAAGACATAATCATACTTTTGTTCTTTAGCTATCTCTTCTATCTTGTTTTGTATCTTTTCACGAATAGGGCTCACAAGCTCTATTTGTTTATTCTCCAATGAATTTTGATACTCCCTTTGAAAGTTCTCAAAATCTGCTCGCAGTCGATTAAAATTTGTTTCCTTTTTCTTTCTTGCCTCTTCTGCCATCGTTGCTCCTCCCTTATTCAAAGCCTCATATTCTTCCCGCAATACTGCTGCCTTGCTTTGTAGTTGAGCTTCTAATTGCATGGCAAAAGCTTCTAAGTCAGTTTCGGCTTGCTTGATATCTGGCAAATTTCTCATCACATAATCTAGTTTTACATAAGCAATCTTTAGTGGCTGGTTCTCTGCATGTATATAAGAGACAGCTGAAACAAGGATAGCGAGTAATAGTATTCTACTTTTCATAATTGTTTTTTTATAATTTTTCACATTTAAATTTGTAGGGTCAAGAATCGTTCCTGATCCAATTGTCACAAGCCCCCTTTCCTCTCTTACCTGGCGCAAGCCGTCATTGCGAGGGAACGACATAGCGATCGCGGCAACATCGCTTGTATCAGGTATTTTCATAGCCCCCAACTGCCACAAGCCGCCATTGCCAGGGCCTACCACAGCCGCTATGCGGCTTCGCAGTGACGAAAATGACCACAGGAACCGGCTTGTGCGAAACATTTTCATGGTACAAAGATACAAGCAATCCGTAAGGGTACGCATACAAGTTACTATTATCTAACACCTCCCCCCACAGACCAATAGAACTCGAAAACCTCATCCATATTCCGGTCAAAGCCATGCCCCCAATCCATACCTATCGCCCCAATAGGCAAGTAAAAACGCAATCCCAAACCTGCTGACCGCTTTACGTCCAAGAACTTCCAATCTTTATACTGCGCCCATGTATTACCTGCTTCTGCAAACAACAAAGCATATACAAAAAAATTGCTCGACTTAATGATGGGATGGCGTAACTCCAATCCCACTTTATCAAATAGTACGCCTCCCTCATAACCCTGCTTATCTTTAGGAGTTATAAACCCTTCTGGATATCCTCTCAAGGAGACTAACTCTTTCCCTAAGAGAGAAAAGTCTGGCAATCCCTTACCGCCCATTGAAAACCTTTCAAAAGGCCCCAGACCTCGCTGAGGAGAATAACTACCTAAAGCTCCACCATGTGCAAAGATATTAATTACCCAGTCCCCCCACACATTATAGAAATACCCAAAATCCAAGATAGCCTGGATATATTCCTTCTTTTTGAGTTTATCTGCTAAGCTTACGTTTTTTGTCGGTTGCTGAGAAAACCAACTATAAGGAGGAGTCATCCTAGATTGTAAAGTCACTAAACTTCCACTAGTAGAATAGGTGGGCTGATCTAACGTATTACGTTCCAGCGTCAAGTCTAGGCATACTTCATGCGTTACCCCACTCCATAGCTTGTTATCATCTAGAATATCGTATTTATCGTAATTATACAATTCATACTTGAGCCCTGTTCTTAGCGTAAAGTAATCATCAGGCCACGTAAGGCGCTTCCCTAACCCTGTTCTGACGCTAAAAGAGCCTACGTAACCTTTCTTTTTCGTGTCCTTATCGCTCGCAGGTTGATCTTCATTTGCATGCTGGTGAAAAGATTTAGAGATACTAAAATCAAATGCGGTCGGTGTCTGGCCAGTTAGCCAAGGCTCAACGAATTTTAAAGTAAACTCCTGCCTATGTTTCCCCGTAAACTCAGCTTTTAAATGTGCCGTTTGTACGTCTCCTATAGGGAGCTTCCAACGTAGAGCATTAGCTAAAGAGAAATTATTGGTCCCTACGTCTACAAAGAGTGTCAGGTGTGATTTCGCAGCAAGACTAGCACCCAGTTTAGCATCAAACCGAAGAGATTCTTTTAATTTAAATAAGACGTCTACGCTATTGTTGGTTGCATTCGGCAAAGGAATAACTTGCGTCTTACTAGGATCAAAAATGTTGAGCATAGCCAGCTCCCGTTGGGAACGGATGAGCTTGGCTCTACTAAATTTGTCTCCAGGTAAAATCTTTAACTCTCTCCGAATCACCTCTTCATGCGTATAATGATTACCCCGAATAGTAATCTGGTTAACGGTAGCTTGTGTCCCTTCATGTACACGTAATTCTAAGTCTACCTGGTTCCCTTCTACAGCTACCTCTACAGGTTCTACATGGAAGAATAGGTACCCATCATCCATATAGAGGGAGCTCACATCTCTACCATTCGGATTAAAATGTATCCTTTCTTGTAATAAACTAGGACTATACAAACTTCCTAGCCTAATGCCCAATGCCTTGTTAAGCTCCTTAGTAGTATGAAGGTAGTTACCCACCCACTTGATACTTCGGATATAATATTTTTCTCCTTCTTCTATTTGAAACGATATATTCAGCAACCCTTTCCTTGTTTCATTAACTGCCTCTTTCACAATAGCTACATCTCGGTAACCTTGGCTTTGGTAATATTGTATGAGTCGTTTTTTATCTGCTGCATACTTGGCTTGGGTAAACTGAGAGGAAGTAAAGATTGCATGGCTTTTGAGGTAGACCATGGCTTGATCAAAGTCAGGAAAATTCCAAAGGATCCCTCCTTTTCGAATAGGCTGCAAGGTGCATATCTTATATAACGCATCTTTTACTAGGGTAAACCGTGGTTTTTCTTGTAGCTGCAATTGAGACTTCAACAAATCACTATCAATATGATGATTGCCCTTTATCACAATTTGATTAATGATGGTCTTTTCCCCTTTATCAATTTGTATTTGAAGCTGTCTATAAACGGTATCCAACGGATCAGGTATAGTGGTAATTTCAACTCTTATATCCCGATAGCCTAGGTCCAAAAAATGCTTTTTAATATTCTTCTTTAGGCTTTTAATCAACTTAGGTGTGATAATTTTTCCTCTTACTAGATTGATCTTGTCAGCTAGCTTTTTCTTTTCACGTTTAGTAACCCCTTCAAAAGTATAACTAGATAATCGAGGACTTTCTACAATATGAATAGCCAAGCTTACCCGATCACTTACTACACGCGTTGCATAAATAGACACATCCTTAATCAGCTTTTGCTGCCATAATTTCTCAATAGCACCCGTAATCAACGGACCTGGTATTTGTATAACATCTCCTAGACTCAGTCCACTCATCGCAATCAACGCTTCTGGCTCTAAAAATTGGGCTCCCACCACTTCAATAGCTTCTAGCAAGTAAGTACGGGGCTGTAAATAATTAAGCTCAATGATAGGTGGTGTAGCAGTAGCTGGGCTTGTAGTTGGAACAGATTGGGCTCTAGCTTTACCTTGATTGGATTTATTAAAAGAGGTAGCCTTATCTTGCCCCATCACAGGGTAGGCAAGCATCGTAGCGAGAAACAGCGCTTTGGCTATCTTGGGTAACAATGGATTGATCATGGTGCAAGTTTAGGGTTTATAGGCGACTTTACCAAATCTTCTATCTCGTTGCTGGTAAGTTATAATTGCCTGGTAAAAATCTGCTTTCCTAAAGTCAGGCCAATATTTTTCTAAGATAAGCAACTCTGTATAAGCCAACTGCCAAAGCAAAAAATTACTAATTCGCATATCTCCTCCTGTCCGAATCAACAAATCCGGATCTGGTATATCATAGGTAGATAGGTACTTCTGAAAAAAGGAAGCATCAATATCACTAGCCTTCACTTGGTGTTTTATCGCATCAGCTACGAGTGCTTGAGTAGCTTGAACAATATCCCATCTGCCACTATAGCTCATAGCAATCATCAAATGCAGTCCTTTGTTGTTACGGGTAGCCTGCATAGCATTGGAAAGCTCTATTTGACAATCATGAGGTAGCCGACTCATGTCCCCTATCACTTGTAGCTTGATA
This sequence comes from uncultured Cytophagales bacterium, assembly GCA_964652695.1. Classification (GTDB taxonomy): domain Bacteria; phylum Bacteroidota; class Bacteroidia; order Cytophagales; family Amoebophilaceae; genus Amoebophilus. The sequence goes on along the minus strand of CAZZEE010000020.1, from coordinate 4,517 downwards.
TCATTTTTGATAAATTCTGGCAGCTTATCGTGTATAGTAGTCCTTAACAGGTACATCAGCGTATCTATTTCTTCCTGAGGCCTTTGCCAATTTTCTGTTGAAAAGGCATATAATGTCAAATAAGGAATACCTATCTCGATACTGGCTGTTATGGCTTCTTCCACACTCTGCAAAGCATTCATATGTCCAAATACACGCGACTTACCTTGTTGGGCAGCCCACCTTCCATTACCATCCATCATGATAGCTACATGCTGGGGCAGCTTCTCTACCTGAAGCTTCTCTTTTGGCACATGGGATTGGCTGTCAGGTGAATGAGGTAGGAGAGACTTGAAAAGATGGTTATATTTCTGGCACAAACTTCCTATCAAGTAACCTATAACCAATGCTAATAAGCCAATTTTTATCTTGGATAACCTTCTCATAAGGAGAGTATTTACAAGCAGCAAAGAGTCCTAGATTAGACGACTTCTTTCGAAACCCTGCCAACACACATAAACCAACCCACTGGATCCCAGCCGGAGTTTACCCCTGGCTCCGAACAGGGGCTGGAATGACAGCACTGGGTGTAGTTGTAGTAATTGATAAAAGTAAATTGTCTAACATTCATGACTAGCATTTTAAAGTTTCGAAAGAAGTCTAATAGCCTAAAGAATAAGCATAGCATCCCCGTAAACGAAAAACCTATATTTCTCTTGAATAGCTACTTGATACGCTTCCATCATCAATTCATACCCCCCAAATGCTGCTGTACTGACAAGTGGCAAAGATTCTGGTAAATGAAAATTGGTAATCAAAGCCGTGCAAATCTTAAAGTCATAGGAAGGGAAAATCAGCTTGTTTGTCCAATCTTGTGCAGGCTTCAACCTACCAGCAACTGAAACAGATGTTTCTAAAGCCTTGACAGTAGAGGCCCCCACAGCACACACGCGCTTTCTAGTTTCCAAGGCCCTATTGACAATCGAAACCGTCTCTTCTGGGATCCTAAAATACTCTGAGCCAATCTTGTACTTGGTAAGATCTTCTACATCAATAATCTTGGTGGAATTGAGACCTATATGAAGCGTGACAGAAGCAATATCTACACCTTGTAGTTCTAGACGCTTGAGTAAGTGCGTACTAAAATGCAATCCGGCTGCTGGAGGAACTACTGCGCCTATGTTTTGTGCATAGACCGTTTGAAATCTTTCTTTATCCGCTGGTTCAGGCTTTCTTTTCAGCTGATTGGGAAGAGGTACCATCCCTAAATGGTCCACAATTTCATAAAACTCTTCCTGTGTACCATAAAACAAAAACCTCAGTGTCCTACCTCTAGAAGTCGTATTATCCAAGACCTCTGCTACTAACTCTCCATCTCCAAAATAAAGCTTGTTTCCTACCCTAATTTTTCGAGCAGGTTCTACCAACGTATCCCATAAGTGTTTGCCACTTTCTAGCTCTCGCAATAGGAATACCTCTATCTGCGCACCCGTTTTTTCTTTACTACCATATAGCTTAGCAGGAAATATCTTGGTGTCGTTTAAAACTAAGACATCTCCCTCCCCTAGGTAATTCACTAAATCTTTAAAAGTCTTGTGTTCTATTTGCCCGGTAGACTTGTGAACAACCATTAAGCGAGACTCTTCTCTATTCTCTACAGGGTGCGAAGCAATAAGTTTGGAAGGTAGTGTAAATTTAAAGGCTGATAGTTTCATTATGATTTAATGTAAAAAACTGCTATTTATTCTATAAGCAAGTACACACTGTATGAAGACAACGTACAAATCTAATGTATCCTAATCATATTTATCTACATATAGCTTATAGATTGACTTATTCTTAACAGGGCAGCCGAACAAACTACCTGCAAGCATAGGCGGCAGGCTAGTACGATGCTTTCTCCTTACATCAAAGAACCACGGATCAAAACCTAACGCCTATATCAAGCGTAATTAAGTCTCCATATCCATATAATTTTGGAAAAGGCGGATTGTCTCTTTGAGCTGCAAGCATGGAACTTAAGCCTAGCTGATAACTGATACCTGCAAAGATACTGGTAAATAAGCTCAGGTTATATTCAGCCCCACAACCTAAAAGTAGGCCTACCTCCCACATACGCAGCTTGGTCACGAACACTTCTTTACCTGCTAGGCTAGTAGTAACCCGATTATTTATTTTTAATGCACCCATAAAGCCTATTTGTGCATAGCCTCGTAAATCCAGCTCTAACTCACTGGTGTATAATTTCAATAACACGGGTACCTGTAGATACTGAATTTCATGTCGCTCTTGGATAGTCGAATTTTTAACCCCTATCTGTTGTGCTGAGAAGGCAAGTCCACCGCTCAAATAATAGTTGTCTTTTATATTCCAATCATACATAACCCCTACCTTTCCTCCTAATCCTACACCATTGGAAGCTAAACCAGCAGTATCAGGATCTGTATGCACACGTCCAAAAGCTATGCCAGGAGATATATGCACTGCGATTTGATCTTGGGCAAAAGCAACAAAGTAAGTGACTGTTAGAAAACAGGAAAGAACTAATAAATACCTTTTCATATTACCAATAAATGAGCTTAAATTCGTAAATCATGCTAAACCAAGCAAGTAAATTTACAAAGATATGCGAAAACTCATCATTATCATCCTGTCTATACTCCTACCTATTATTTTAAGTATCTATATCCTCAGTACCCAAATAATTTCCCCCAGCAAAGTCAATTTGAAAGGTATCTCCATGCCTATCCAAATAGAAAGAGTAGAGGATCGCTTATTCAGTTTACAAACGAAGGAAGAAATAACTACTTTGCTGAAAGATTATCCCCTATTGACAAGCCAATTTTGGGGTTTAGAAAACGAGCAAGACACGCATGATATGGTCGATAAACTTGATGAACTGACTCACCACCCCACTATACAACAGTTATATCAGGAGGTACACCATACTTTCAAAGACCTAGCCACCCTTACCAAAGAGTTAGAATATGCCTTTAAATACCTCAAATACTTTTATCCTAGCTTTGAAGCCCCTCAAATCATGACCCTGGTAACAGGCATGGGATCAGATCTATATGTGAGTCAAAAACTGATCGTTATAGGACTAGACTTTTTTTTAGGGGACGGGGCTACGTGGAGGCCTCAAGGCATGCCTGACTACCTATTACGCACCTACCAGCCGGACTACATAGGTCCCAAGGTTATCTTAGCATTATCTCATTATTTTAATAGGGGAGATCAACATGATCACACTTTGTTACATGATATGATCTACCAAGGCAAAGCATACTATTTCACCAAAATGCTCTTACCCAACTTACCAGAATCCGTTATCCTAGGTTATACACCTGCTCAGTGGGAAGACACCAACAAACATCAAAGCATTGTATGGAGACACTTCATTGACCAGGAATTATTTTATCAAACCAACCATATGATCAAGAAAAAGTATACAGGTGATAGGCCTTTTACGTCAGAAATAGGTCCAGGGTGCCCGGGAAATATTGGTGGTTGGCTAGGATTTGAGATTATTAAAAGGTACATGAAGCATAATACCCAGGTGGCCTTACCTGCACTCATGGAAAACAAGGATATCCAGCGTATATTTGTAGAGGCGAAATATAAACCTCAGTAATATAATAGAGGTTTCTACTCCACATAAAGCTTATACCATAGACGCTTCTTTGGAAACTCCAGCGCTCTACATATTCAACCTAGTTCCATGCTATCCACACAACTACCACCCCTGCCCCTGTTCGGAGCCAGGGGTAAAATTCGGCCGGGATCCAGATCATAAGAATCCCTAAACTGGCGCGGAAGTAACTTCCGCGCCAGTTGTGAGGCCTTAGGAGCTAACTCCTGGAACTAAATTATCAAGCACTACTTCACTGGTATCTGCTTCACCTGAGCTGTCTCACGCTTAGGCAGACTTATTCCCAATATACCATTAGACCTTCTGCGAAACGATTTTAAGGTAGAAAAAAGTGGCCATAGGAGGCTGTAATAGGCATATTTTCTGGGCTAGATTTACTTTCGCAGCGGGTCTATTTTCATATATAGCCTCTATTTGATCAGCTTGCACAGATTCTGGTAAGGTAAAAGAGTGCTTGAAGGAATGGTAATAGAACTTCCTTCTTGTGAATTTGCTGTCCTTATCTTCTTCTTCGTGTTCTTCTTCTTTTTCCGAAGCAACACTCAAGATCCCATTATCCACATTAATCTTAAAGTCACTACGCTCCATACCAGGAATAGCTAGATTCACAAAAAACTTATCTGGCTTTTCTACAATATTTACAGCGGGTACAGTAAATTTTGTTTCCCAATTAGGTAAGTCGGTAATATCACTACCTAAGAAATCTTCCCATAAGTTAGAAAATCTAGGGAACAAACTTTGGTTTACTTTTACAAGTGCCATAAAAACCTCTTTTTTATTATGAGTGATTAATTTCAGCTTCAATCATCCAAAATCACACCTATAATAGAGCTCTTTCAAAACTTATTGGATTAGTTCTAAATTATAAATAGCAGCAATTAAATTA
>CAZZEE010000019.1:0-12206 GCA_964652695.1 uncultured Cytophagales bacterium | reverse complement strand
GATACATAATGTTCCTCTAGCCATTCATAAAAAAACTGACTAGGCACTTGGATAGTCAATATATTATTCTCAAACTTTTTAGCTGCAATAGGCGTAAACCAAGTCTTGAAGCTTTGTTCATTCACTTGGCGCTTGATGAAGGCCAAGCAGTTGTTCCAAATTGTTTCACAGGAAGTAGACATAACCTTTTCTGGGTTGTGATAGATAATAAAAATGATTCGAATAGCTAGCTACAAGAAGGCTGTGCTAGCTAGTGCTATTTAGCTCAAATTTTGGTAATTAACAACCCCCACCAGGAGTTCTATAAGTAATTTTTTGTTGGATTCCTATCAACGGAGTCATCAAATTTTTAAACACTGGTAAAAGGAAGTTTGCTGCCTGCACTAGCTTTAAGCAAGCAAGCTAGGTAATATGTATATTTATAGGTATATTTATGCAATAATTTTAAAATCAATCTATCTATGATATCACAATTAAAAAAACTAAACTATGTTATTGTATGCCTTTTAATAGGGATACTGCTCACTGGTACCGCATGTGGTGCAAGTAGCAAGGAGGATAAAAGCTCTAAGGAAAAACTTGGGCTATTACGTAAGCATTTCAGTGAAAATGCTTACCCTGAGTTTAAAGAGCTATTACAGAAAGTAGATGACCCATCCGTATCTGTGGAACAGTACAAGGAAATGATAAAAAAATGTGAAAAGTCTTTAAATGAACGAGATGAGAATTTGCCAGGAGAGGAAGGCAGAGAGCCAAGAGAGCAAAGTAAAAAACCAAGAGGTTCTTACCGTGGTGAAGATAAAGAAAATTCTGGAGAAGAGCATGAAGGAAATGGTGCAAACGATCAACAAGGAGAAGATGGCGAACAGGAAGGAACGGAAGAAGTGAGTGAGGAAGAAGTGAAGCACATCCTGGGTAAAATTAAAGGACTAAGTAAAGACGATCTAGGCAAATTAACCAATAAGCTCTCAAGTACACCTCTTGGAAATACGTTGATGGTTTTAGTAACTAATCTGAATCAGGAGATAGCATTGAAAGATTTGAAAGAATTTTTAAAGAACAATCCAGAATTCAAGAAAGATATTTTGCCAGCTATTGAAAAACTATAAAACTAAGATACATACCATTACATTTTTTGTTGTAAAGAGATAATCTTATCCGTATTCAATCATTTAGCTCCATGTAGCACAACCTGCCGCATGGAGTTTTTATTTTGTCCCTCCCTTAGCCTGCCAACCAACTATCTTGCCTGTTTGCCTTGCAGTATTGCACGCAAATGCTTAAATTAAAGAATAGACCTTCTTTCTCAATCCTTAACCCATAGCAGGTAATTGCCCGTCATGCATCCATCAGCAAGGTTTCTGCCTAGTAAATATTTTGTATACGGAGTACTACAAATGATAGGCTTGGTGCTACTACTTCATACATCAGCCTGCTCATGTAACCAAGAGACCATATCTCCCGTAGCCCCTATAGCTCCCGAAGCTGCTGTAGCTACTGTAGTTGCTGTGGACATGGAAATACCACAGACCCTGCTCATAGGCAAAGCAACTGAAATAGAAGCAATTTTTCGAATAAAAAAGTCTGAAAGTGAAGTGGATATAGGTGACTTTAAACTCAGGGTGAGCATTGGAGAACAAAAATCCTTTAGAGGGCCAATAAATGGAAGTCAAATAAGTTACAAGGATGCTAAAGGCAGTCAGCAAACCTTTTCTAATTCCGTTGAAAAATTATTAACGGAATTTACAAATGCAGACCCAGATAATCCAGCCAAGAATCTGAGTGAATTTAAAGTACACTTTAAGTTAGCTCCCGCTCATGAAGTTATTCAAGTGAAGATTCATTTTGAACTTCTTGATAAAGCTGGTAAGGCTATTAAAAATATAGAGGTAGAATGGATAAAAAGTGAAGTAGTCATCAGTCCTTTAACCAAGTTTAAAGAAGGAGAGGCTTCCTTTACCTTACAAAATTTAAAAGAAGATATAAAAGACCTGCGTAAAATTACTGTGAGCATCCCAGATGCTCATAACAAAGTTTTCTTTTTGATAGGAGGAAAGAAAAAAACTGAAGCTACCCTAGCAGAATTATTACCTTATACTAGTTCAATAGCTAAGGACCAAGAAACAGATCCTATTAAAATAATAATGGATAATCCTGATGATGAAAACAATGAGACAGCCGTATTTAGCATCCTAGTACTAGCTACTAATAAGCTTCCTATAGATGAGGAAAAGGTGGAATTGTATAGGCCAGACCACCTAAGCGAAGAATTGGAAAATTTAGCCCAAGAAATGAAAAAGCTCGAACAAAAAGGGCAACTAACCAAGGAAGAATTAGCAACACTTAAAAAACATAAAAAAACTCTTAACAAAGCAGCAAGAACTATGGTAAGTAGATTAAAAGCAGAAACAAGGGAAATTAAAGAAAAGGAGAGGAAGGACTTGGAAAAGCTTGCAGAAGAAGAAAAGCAGGCACTAATAGGGAAGGATGAAGATGAACAACATGCTATCAAAGAGGAATACAAAAGGAAGAGAAAGGAGATCCACTCAGCAACAGAGCTTAAGCTAGAATATAGAAGTGGGGTTAACAATGCCATTAAGCATAATTTATTGGGTATTCATTTAAAACCTGGAAAGACGCCGCAGTATCGGCAAGGGCAGCAAGCCGGACATAGGATAAGCCTAGTGATAGGAAGAATCGAAGCAACTATGGGGCCTACATTCATAGCGGTTGGTGTCGGAACAACTATAGCTGCTGGTCCGCCCACACTAGGTGGAGCAGCTGTCGGAACAATTCCAATAGCCATTCTAGGAGCAATAATTTTAACGCATGGTATATATGTTATTGAACGATCGCAGACTAACTTGGATTCCCTCAAAAATAAGTAGTTGTTGAGAATAAGGCATAAAAACATATAAACTGTTGAAAGTAAAAGGAATATATAGACTGTTTGTAAAGGTACCCGCTAGTGAGAATCTTTTAGGGATAGGCTAGCTTAATAATTGCCCAATCATTTACCTCTTATGCCATACAATTGCGCTAATCATACATACCCCTTGCACTGCATACTACAAGCACTGAGTTTGCTACTAATCCTGAACACATCAGCCTGCTCATGTAAACAAGAAACAATTGCCCCTGTAGCCGCTATAGGCATGGAGATCCCTACCAGAAAGCTGGTAGGTGATGACAAAGAGATCAAAGTCCACTTCAACTTAGGTGATCCGACAGTATTAAATAGTCACCAACTCCGTATCACTGTTATCGAACAGAAAAACATGAGTGCGAAAGATGCTGTAGTAGCAAGTCAGATAACTTACAAGAATGCTGCAAGTGCACTACGAACCTTTTCTAATACTTACACAGGCGCATTGAGCGAATTCATCAACTCCAGTGGCTTGGAGGCAGGAGAGAAGCCTCAAGTAGCCTTCAGCCTGATACCTGCTGACCAAGTCATTAAGCTCAAACTGCAGTTTGATTTGCTGCAGGTGGTTGAGAACAATAAGACAAATGTCGTTACTACTATCCTTGTACAATGGATTCTCAAAGGAATAGTATTTAATACCATAACTGACGATAAGGGACAATCTTACTTTACGCTACAAAACCTTCAAGAAGATATCAAAGACCCAAGTCAAGTGACTGTAAGCATTCAAAGCCTACAAGGCGCTGTCTCATTTGATGTGGGGGGAACCACTAAAACAGAAGCTACTTTGGCGGAGTTACTACCTAGCACCCATGTAATAGCTAAAGATCAAGAAACACCCCCTATTAAGCTGGTGATGGATCCATTACACCATGAAGCTGATAAAAAAGAAGTATTTAGTATAGTTGTTTTGCCAAAGGAGAATAGCAGTACATCGACAGTGCAGGAAAAACAAAGTATATCAGAAGTAGCACTAGACGCAAAGCTCAAAGCAACTATTAAGGAGACACTACAAGAGTTCTATAAATTGAAAGAAGAATCTAAAGATGTTAGTGATATACAAGATTCAAAATATTTAAAAGAACTAGAAGATATACTTACAGTAGAAACACAGCAGCTAGCAAATCAAGAGCTAGAAAAAAAAGAGCTTTCCATAGCAGAAAATAAAAAAAAGGCACTTCAAGAACTAGATCTTCAAACCCAAAAAACATTGCAGGGAAAATCACTTGCTGAGCAAAAAGCAATTCGTAAAAATTATCAACAACAAAGAAGGAAAATTATACTTGACTCCATTAAACAACGTCTCCAGAATCGATTGGAACATACTAAAGGTAGTTTTAATGCATTAGGTCATGACCTTTTCTTTACAGCAATCAACCCGCCAATTAACTCAACCTATGCGGATGGCCAACAAATTGGGCACAAGGTAGCTATAGCTATCGCTAGCGTGCTAGCAGCTATAGGCTCAGGCTTTATTAGTGTAGGTGTATTTGTAGGTACAGCTGGTGTTCCAGTTACGCTAGGGACCATAGAAACAGTTGCAGTACCTACCATAGTAATTGGAGCTTTGTTGGTAAGCTATAGTATATTCATTACCCTGCGGGCTCAAAAAAAATTGTCTGCTAGTGAGGAAGAATATGCCAATAATATAGAAAAAGGTCTTGTAGGGAGGTACATGAAGCTGATTAACAAAATAAAAGCTACCAAAGAGAAGCATAAAAAAACGCCTCCAAAGTAAAAGATAAATAGGCATTGCCATCCATAGTACCCTGGCCTAGTGGTGGTGCCAGCGCAATATTCCTGGTACATCTAGCTAGTCATACCAATCACCCTAAACCAGTCGGTCATTACGAGGGCACATAGTGCCCCCGTAATCGGCTATTTTCAGGTACGCGTTCACGCCTATATATAAAAGATTACCAAGCCGTCATTGCGAGGCTGCGCAGCAGCCTCGCAACCCCGAAGGGCTCATCGCTGCATGGGTTTGTGGCCTAGAAGATAATCCACCTTTGGGAAAATGGCGTTCAAAAATAAGCAGCCTACCTTTGGAGAAGAGAACCAGGGTAGTGGGATAGCCTAGCAGCCTTAGTTTGGCCTAGTTCTCTTCCATGTGCGCATAGGAAGTTTATTTTAGCCATTTTTCCAGCAGCGGAGACTTTTTTGCATACTTTTTGTGTGGCTGACAAAAAGAATGTCGTCGAAGACAAAGCTTCATATAACAAGTTCTGCCCCTTTAAAACCTGTATAGCTATTCAGGGGATTTTTTAGGTGAAATGTAGGTGTGAATGGCTACGTTATCAGGTGACAAATATCCTAGAGGCGGAGCATCTCTTTTGTACCATTCCTACCACCCGTAAGCAACACCTACCATCACATGTGTACCGCTAGTAGGCGTATGAAGGTACTGATTATTGGCTTTAGCAAGCAGATTTTGACAATCTACAAATATAGAAAACCTTTTATTCCACAAGTATTCAATGCCTAGGCAGAGGTCGATTACATCTGCTAAGGATTTACTGGCTTGCGTATCAGGTTCTTGTGCCTGGATTCCACCTTGCCAAAATAGGTTACTTTTCACAAGAATCTTATCCTGGAAATTATAGGTATTGCACAGCTCTAAGCTATACTGCGGCTTATGCCATGGTTTAAGCAAATCAGTAAGCTTATAACGAAAATAGGCTGCTTGAAGGCGGGTTACCAAAGCAGATCCAAAGCTAGTTTTTGTTAACTCTGTAAATCCATGTACAACAGTAGCAGAAGAATCATATTGAATATCAAACTCCCTAGGCTCAGCCGCATTATTAACAAAAAAAGGATAGTTTTGGTAGTTGCTAACTGAAACACCGGCGTGGCATGTTAAAGTCTCTATCACATCACTCTGGACTCCTAAAGCAAGGATAAAACGCTGGTTGGTATGACGTATATCTGCTGAGTGGGCTAGCCATGGATTTTGTGATACATGCGTTTGCCATGAATGAGGTTGTATGCCACCATTCAACTCGATATAAGGTCGCAATGCTTTGTCCAGCGCATAAGTCAACTTGATGGCAGGGTGGACATAAAAATGATTAGCTAATGCTTTTTTATCGTTCTGATAAGCTACGTTGGTTCCTACGTGAATAGTAAACTCTTGAAAGGGTATCATCAAACTAGGCTCTAGACTGGTTATATGCCTGGTTATGGAGGCAGTAGCTGGATTCGTATATTGACTTACTTCGAATTTGGCATCTGTATATAGATGTAGTGTTTCATTTAATTGATAATCCGCATGCAAGTTTGCTTTCCCTTGGTTCTCATGTACCTTTTCTTGGTGTAGATGAAGGGCTTGGACTTGTGCTTGATAGTTGAGCGTATCAGGTACATAGTTATAGAGTCGAGTAGATAACCCTATTTGATGATATGTGTGGTGCTTGTTGGGATCATTGTCTGTATGTTGAGGGTCATTGATCACCTGAATGAAGGGATGCTTGTCCCACACATAGTCCATGATTCCATCTAACACTAATTTCTGAGTAAGCATCTCACCATGTAAAGTAGCTGTCTGATGATACCCTTCAGCATATTCGTTTTTACCCTCGGATATATGCCCTAGCTGTAGCCCATAAGCATATGTAGGGTTTCTGGTATTGTTAAAGAGTGCCACTAGATAAGGTCTACGATAGTTGCCATAACCCAGCCTGACGTAATTGCCATAAAGCCTCTCTAGCCGATCTTGTTTAGCTCTCAATATCTTGATCTTGTGCTCAATAGGTTGAAAATTCATGGGAAAATCATCCAGCTCATACTTCAGCTGAAAGCTAGGTTGGTCTGTAGGAGAAGGTAGAGGTGCCTTTTTAAATAGACGGGTTGATTCAGGTAGTTCCGTTTTCCTTTCCTTCTTAATGATAAATTCAGCTTCTTGAATAGTACCTTGAGGCTTGGAGTCCTGTCCATAGCTGTAGCTAGTCTGGCTGCTTAGGATGCAAATACCAATGAAGTAAGTGAGTATGTTGGCTTTCATAAATTAGGCTGTGTCCTTAAACTTTTAATCATACAATAACACGTACGTGTCATTCCTGCGAAGGCAGGAATCCAGGCATAATTATCAGTAATTAAAACAAATGATTATATAAATTTCTCCAGTTTGGATTTTGCTCTTCTATTAATCTAATTTTCCATGTTCGCTTCCACTTTTTAATACATTTCTCTCTGTGGATTGCCTGTTTGATATCATTAAACTGCTCCATATATACAAGTTGGGAAATATGATATCTTTTAGTAAATCCATCAACTATTTTTTGCTGGTGTGTATAAACACGACGAATCAAGTTATTGGTTACTCCTATATAGAGCGTTCCAGTTCTTTTAGAAGCCAGGATATAAACCCAGTACGTTCTCATAGAAGGTTTCAACTGGATTATCTTCCATATTCTACAGGCCTACGCTAACGATGAGCCCTTCGGGGTTCCTGCCTTCGCAGGAATGACAAACATCAACTTAAAATAGTGAAATCTGATTTACAGGTTATCAATATCTTTTAATTCGTTGGCTCTTCTTCTAAAGTTTTAAATTCACTATCTGTTACAGCAGATTGCTCTTGGCTAGCCTGTGTTGCAGTGTCTGTTTCTGTTTGTTGCTGCACTAGTGCTTCTAACCTTTCTTCTGCTTGTTGTACCAGCGTAGCATCTGTAGCATTATCTATGATCGATTGCAAGGTGGCCTTGGCTTGGAAAGTCTCCTGGAGCGCTATGTAATCATCTGCCATCAATAAGAACCCCTGATTGACCCAGGTTGAATAAGCTGTGAATTGCTTGGTTAGTACAAACAAAGCTTCTAAAGATTGCTTATAGTCACCTAGTTGGAAGTGTATTTTAGCTAACAAATACTGAGCTTCGGCCGCATATATATCTTGTCCACCTGATACGATCTGTTGAAATTGCTGTAATGCTTCTGGATACTTAGCTTGTTGCATCGCGGCCTTGGCTACATACAGTGTTGCTTGGCTGGCGGCATTTACCGTTATATTCCCCAGCTTGATAATTAGTTGGGCTACCTCTGCCACTTCATCATAACGTTCTAAACCTTCATTGGATTTCATCATTCCTTCTAGGGCAAAGTAGCTTTCTTTTTTGTTGGTAGCTCGATCTTTAAGCTCTGTATAGGTCGTTAATGCTGTTACAAAGTCTTGTTGCTTATAGGAGATGGCAGCTATACGCAGTAGAATCTTATTATAGAAGGCTGATTGCTTATTAACGACAGCCTGCTGATATTGCTGTAAAGCTTGGCTATCATCCCCTAGCCTATAGTAGGCTTCGGCTAGTAAGAAACCTGCTTCATCCCTCATCTTGCTCGTAGGATAGTGAGCTATCCATTCCTGTAGTTGCGCAATAGCTTGTGTGTAGTTTTGACTGTAGAATAAATTTTTAGCTGCCTCAAAGGTGATAGACTCGAGCTTATCGCTGCTTGGATTCTTAGCCTTGTAGATATCGAGGTATTGTTGTAGCTTTTCTGGCTTCCCTTCTAGGTCCACTAGCTTAGGCAACTCTATTAAAGCATTCTGGGTGTTGGGATGAGTAGGATGATCGGTTAACAAAGTTTCATAGTCCTTACCTGCTTCCGCATACTGTTTGAGATTGACATAGGCTATCGCTCTATGAAGTAATGCATCTGGTATCAGGGGACTATATGGCTTTTGTTGGATAAGTTGGGTGAAGTTGCTAACAGCTTCCTGATAAGCTTGGTGCTGAAGCGCCAGATAAGCATACTCAAAGAGTGCCTTTTCATAATAGACTGTATGTGCATATGTCTTGATGATGGTTTCTAGGTTTTTCTTAGCTTCACTAGGCTTATCCATGATCTCGTATATCAATGCTTTTTGGTAGCTGCTATGGGCAGGGTAGTCGGCCTGAGTTTTGTCATATAAGGTAAGCGCTTGTGTATATGCCTTGGTAGCATAATAGCAATCAGCTACCCTTACTAATGCGTCAGAATGCCAGTTACTAGCATTGTTGGTAGTATTGGCATATTGTAGGAAGAGAGGTAAGGCTTGTTGGTATTTACCTGTGTTGAAGTATGTATAGCCCGTCCCATAAAGGGCATCCTGATAGTAAGTCCTGTCTTTTTTATCTCCCACAGCTAGCACAGCTTGATAATGTGCCATAGCTTGATCATAAACTTGTTGAGCTGCGTAACTTTCTGCCAACCAGAGATGAGTCTGTAAAGTTATCTCCATATCTAGTGGATAGCGCAGTGACTTCTGCAGCCAGGAGATAGCAGACTCATAAGCCTCCTGATTAAAGTAAGCATTGCCTTTGTAGAAGGTAGCCTTTTGATATACCTGCAACATGGTATTGGTCTTTTCCGGTAATCCTTCTATGTGGGCTATGGCTAAGTCATAATGCTGTGTCTGTAAATAAACCTGACTAAGCAGGCTGTTAACCGTCTTTGTATGTTGGCTGGCGGGGTAAGCCTGCTTAAATTCTTGTAAAGCCTCAATAGCTAATTTCAAGTGACCTAGTTCATAACTAAGCTGGGCATATTGAAAAGCTGCTTCTGTTTGTATATCAGGGTTAAACTCTAATTGGCGAGCCTGGTTAAGGGCTGCTAAAGCTAAGTTTTTTTGGTCGATCTTCATATAAGCAACCCCCATATAGTAGCTAGCCAGCTGGGATAGTTGATCTTCCCGTAAGGCAAGCTCTTTGAAATACTTGATAGCCTTATAATTTTCCCCTGTTTGGTAGAGCGCATAACCTAATCTGTATGGTGCTTCTGGCAATGGGTCTGTAGGTTGGAAAGACAAGTAATTTTCATAATGTTGGATAGCAGCCTTATAGTTCTTGAGAAAGAAGTAGGACTCTGCAGTGAGCAAAGCAATGTCTTCTTGATTTTTTAAATCTGGCTGCTTATTCTGTAGATTTGTAGCATAGGCAATGACCTCTTTGTATCTTTTGGTTTGATAGAAGATCTCTAGTATCAAGTAGGGCACTACCCCTTCATACGCTTCATTTTTTTCAGCCTTCCTTAAGTCTAGCAATGCACTATTATAATCCCCCTTCTTCAGAGACAAATAGCCTGCGTAATAGTTACTAGCCGCTGTATAAGGTGAGTCTTGTTGTTTGATCTTGTTGAAGTAATCTAAGGCTTTGTCGAAGTCTTTTTCATTTAGATACGCATAGGCAAGCCTATATTGCAGCTCAGCTTTCAGGTGCTCATCTAGCTGATTGGCATCAACGATGAGGTAATACTTAATACAGGTAGTATAGTCTTGTCGAGTACCGTAAAGATTGCCTAACTCATAATAGGCTAGGCTGGTAAACTGATGATGGGGATATTTTTTAATAAACTGCTGTAGTCGTTCTTCGCCATCAGCGCGCTCTAGCTTTACCGCACAAAGAGCTGCATAATACGTGGCTTCTATAGCATATTGGCTATCCCGGCACTGTGCTATATAGGTACCAAACTGATGCTGGGCAGCTTCATACTGCTGGAGTTGCATCCATTCCAAGCCTTTTTGAAAAGTAGGGTGGATGAGACATTGATCCATTGATTCCTTGCCATGACTGTTCATAGATGCCAGCAATATAGTACTTATGATCAAGAAAGTATATTGTAATAAGCGTTTCATGGGTAATAGGTTAAAGTAAGAGACCATCTTATCAAAGTTCTTTCTTCAGTGGTGGCGGGAGTGATCTCCCGCCACTGTAGGGTCCAGGAGTTCGTCACTGCGCGTCATTGCGAGACCCGAAGGGTCGTGGCAGTCCTGAAACCACACAAAGAAACCAATTCAGTAAATATATCAGTGCAGCAGCTTATATACTAATTCTTGGAGTATTTCCCCTTCTCCCACAAAGGGATAGCCTACCCCTTTGAGCTGCATATCCGCCGTTTGCAAGTGGTTGATGTTTTGAATGACTTGGGAGACTGAGTATAGTTTGGCAGCTGCTACATATTGTGGAACAAAATAACTATTCACTTGTAAGACTTGGGCTAAGGCTTGGCTAGACTTGTCTGTGGCTTGATGAAGAAGCAGTATTTTACTAAAGAAGGTAAACAACAAGGATACTACAGGGATGGCGATCTGACTCCTTGTATGGCCAGCTAACTGAAAGACCAGCTGATTGGCTTTAAATACATCTTGGGTGGCAATGGCATTTTGTAGTTCAAAGGCATTAAACTGTTTGCTCATCCCCACATATTCTTGGATGTCCTCATCGGTAATCGTATCTCCTGGGTGTAGGTTGAGGATGACCTTATCAATCTCTTTCCCCAGCCGCCCTAGATCACTACCTACCAACTCTTGTAAAAGCAGGATCGCCTCATCTGTTATTACTACCTTTTGCTCCGTAACATAGCCGCGAACCCAAGTAGGTATCTGATTCTCATAGAGTGTCTTAGCATTGACTAGGATAGCATGTTCTGCCAGTATCTTGCTAAGTTTCGTGTTAGCTGCCAGCGTTTTATGTTTGTGTGCAAAGACTAGTAACGTAGTGGGGTTAGGTCTAGTTATATAGTTGATTAAAGCAGTTTGGCCTGATTCTCGGTTGATGTCTGCTAGGTCTTGTGCTTCCTTGACAATAACTACTTGCCGTTCACCCATAATAGGATATTGTTGCGCTTGTCTCATCACATCTCCCATCGTATGGTCCCTGCCATACAACACCGTTAGGTTAAAAGTTTTTTCAGCTTCGCTGAGCACATGCTGCTCTAGGTGTGTGGTGATCAGGTCTATATAATACGGCTCCTCTCCCTGTAGAAAGTACAACGGAGCATATTGGTGTTGTTGGAGCAGGTTCAAAACCTGTTGTGGTGCTAGGATAGGCATGGGGGCTAAATTAGTAAACAAAGAACCGAAAAGATGAGAAATTTAACACAAAGACAGTTGCCACTTGACGTTTGTGGTGGTTTCAGGAGCTACTCCTGGCACCATTGAGTGTAGGGAGTGAGCTCCCTACACCACTACGTCATCAAGGCCAGCCCACTGCCCTAGTTCTCTTCCCCAAAAGCACGCTGCTTGTGGTGCCAGGACTGCCACGCCCCTCTCGGGGCTCGCAGTGACGAACTCCTGGCACCATTGAGTGTAGGGAGTGAGCTCCCTACATCACTACGTCATTTTTTCCAAGGCGGATCTTTTGATTTGTATTCCCCTTATATATAGCGAGCGTGTACCGTCTCTTATCCTTTCCTCATCAGCAACGCCACATTCTCCACATGGCTTGTATGTGGGCACCTATCAATGGGTTGTGACTTAGCTATACTAAAACACTTTTAATTAGGTTATTAATTAGGATATTAACAAGAATTG
>CAZZEE010000018.1:10565-12606 GCA_964652695.1 uncultured Cytophagales bacterium | reverse complement strand
GGAAAAAGACTATCAGCTGTTAATATATAACATTATAGAGTTTTGAAAGAAGTCTTTTGCTGCCTTTGTTATTGGCAGCCAACATCAAAGCATTTCTACCCTGCGCATCGAGCATATTGATCTCAGCGCCCTTATCCAATAACTGGGTGACAATATCTAATCTACCTGCTTGAGCTGCTACCATCAAAGGAGTATCTTTCGATCTCGGGTCTTGATAGTTGATAGCTACAAGAGGAGCTTTGTTGATCAATGCTAGTACTTGATCGAAATCTCCATTCTTCAAAGCCGTATCTATGGCATCAGGGCTTATAGCATCTTGGTCAAAAGTTCTTGTTTCTTCTGACATTTTTGTCCCTAGGTAAATAAGTTGAAAGGTAAAGGTGACGGTTTGTTGTCCTTTGAAGCCTATGGGTAGGGTTGGGGGTGTTGTGGTGGTATGGGGGAGTATAGGACCAGATATGGCTATTGTTTGTTCAGTAGCCCCTCCTAAGGTTGCTTGTTGTTGTGCTGGTGTAGCACTCGTATTCTTATACCTGAAGCTTACTTTTCCTTCTGTAGGATCTGTTCCTTTGTTTTGTATGCTATAGGTAAATTGGTGGGTTGTTACATCATAAGAAAGCTCTTTAAAAGTCAGCTGTATATCTTTAGTTGAGTTATGGGAATCTGGTGATTTAGGATTTCTTTTTTTATCATTCCCACAATTACAGGCATGGACATTGAAGATAAGTAGTAAAAGCAATAGGTAGCCTATCAAACGATATTTGCTTGGATTGAATAATTGATAGTCCATAAGTCTGTGCGTTGGTTAGTAAGCTAGGCGCTGAAAAGTTACAGCAGGATGCATAAAAGCCATAATCCAGTCATACTACAATCATTCCTGTGAATAATTTATCCATAATCTTTATGAAGACTGTCTGTATGGGTTCTCAACAACCTACAGAACCTCTCTCTTTAAAAGCTTGATAAAGCATCATTTCCAGATCCTTCCGCCACCTCGAGCACTGATTTTCCAGCTTGATCCTTGAGCCTGTCCTCCCATTCCTTATCCATGTAATTTAATTGAGGACGTTCCTCCCAAGCCTTACTCTTCAAATGAATGTCTGCACGATGCTGAATGAGCAGGGAAATTTTTTGAGAGAGGGTACTTAAAACTGCAGGGTCTTTTTCAAGAAGATACCTATCAACCAGATTATGTAATGGCGTACATCCGTCTTGATCTTGCACATTCACTTGAATGTTAGGAACATTCAAAAGTAATTTAAATACTTCACTCGAAACGTCGTAACTAACAGCCCAATGTAAAGGGGTGCTACCAGTGACAGTCTGTTGATTGACATCCGCTTTTTTGCTGATCATGTCCTTCATTATTTCCAAGAGCGCCTGTTCTTTTTCATTATTCCCAGCAGCATACGCATAAGGATGAACCAAAAAATGAATACCTGCCCTTCCCCCAGAATCTTGCTTATTGACATCTAGTTGATCACTTTTCAAAAGCTCCTGTAGCATGGGTACGTTGCCATACCTACCAGCTAGATGTATGGGACCAAAGCCAGTAGTAGGCGAACCATTCACATTAGCCCCAGCTTCTAATAAGGTTTTCACCATGTCTGTATCAGCATGTTCAGCAGCCGCTTCTAAAGCACCTATTCCTCCTGGAGCCCTAGCATCTACATGAGCACCCTTCCCAATAAGCAGTTTAACCATTTCTAACTTACCTTGTTGGGCAGCTCTACTTACAAGCGTAAGGGGATAAAGATATTTATCATTTTCGTCACGTATTAGTTGGTCAATAGGAAATCCTGGCTGGCTGACTAGACGCTTGACCTTATCCATATCTATATCCTTGCTGTCTTTTTTGAGTTCTTGAGCTACTTCTTGGAATTCCTGATAGCTTTTTCCTGTAGGTGGTGGGGTATTTTTATTAAACACCTTTATCCTAGTAGCCAATACCTGATTTTGTTGGTTGATTACTTCAAACCTAAACGTAGCTTTCTGCGCATTCTTAAAATCGATGGCTACAAATTGATTTTCTGTTCTACCC
>CAZZEE010000018.1:5182-10555 GCA_964652695.1 uncultured Cytophagales bacterium | reverse complement strand
CCAACAGTGGAACAGGTAAGGTATTGCTAAGTTGGTTGCCTAATAAAACTTTTTTTTCTTCCTCATCAGTACTTATGTTGGTGTATCGCAATCCGATAGCTGTTAATGTATCTTCTCCTTCATTATTCAAAGCATAAATAACCCTATGATTAGCTTGATTATGGCCTACTTCTATCTTAATAGTAGATAGGCTCCTATCTTGCTTCCAGCGAACAGGCTTCTTTTGGATTACTTGGCCTTCAGCATCCAACAATTTAACCTCAAGTTCCAGTGATTGTAGATTTAAACCAGGCACAATCGTCAATGTAACAAGTTGGGTAGTGCTTATTTGTTGAGTACTTAGTACCTTTTCCAGTTTTACTTTTTCTTGGCTCTGCAATGGCTGATCGATCTGCTTACTAGATCTGTAATATACTTGGGCGTTTCCTATAAAACTTACCTGTAGTTGATAAGGTGCTAACGATATGGATTTCTTAGATTTATCAGGCGTTTTAGGAACAAAGGTAACAGTGATGGTCCGCTGATCGCCCTGCAGTTCGGTGGGAGTAACTTCCATATCGATGCTGCCTTTATTGGCACGGTCCAACTTGGATTGGTCCGGATTACCACAGCCACATTTACTAGCACTCATAGATACTAGCATGAAACAAGCTAGCAAAATCAGGGGGCTTTGAGAGCGTTTTGTAGGCACAAACTTTTTATAGCTCATATGAAGCAGGAATAATTAGGAGTATGATCAGTATATAAAATATAGACAAAGTTAGATAATTTTCAGTAAAAACTACGGTTTTAAAAGCTACAACACCCTTAACCTACTAGAAGTCCATGATAATGCCTTGTTGTATGCACATAGTCTTTCTGCAAGGAATGATCTTCCTAGTCTACGAATATAAGTCGTAAGTCAGCGTAGCCTGTGAATTTAGTGCCTAACAGATCATAAGCTTGCCGTTCATACCGGTTGGCTGCTTGCAATATATGGCTTGCCGTAGACATTAGTGTAAAGGCTTATAGGAAATGAGACCGTATAGCTACTAAGCAGGCAATACACCTACCTCATATGGTATCCTTCTAAAAGAGCAACCCAAGAGTCATTTAAAGAATGGGAGTCATTCATGCGGATATAATATAAAATAAGGTGGGTTACAATGATTTTACTTTTACTAATCACTAGTCTTGTAGTTCATACAGAGCCATGATTTTTCTAGTGTTAATAGAATCGGGCCTATTAGCAGGTCGCACACTAGCATCATTATGTTCGTACCAACCGTATGTATTGAAATGAATATATGCTTTATAATGACCAGCATCATCCGAGCCAATGTGGTAGGCAAATCCAATCAGCTTATAAGTTTTCTCTTCTAGCGGTTTATTTGTTGTATGGTTCCATAAAGGGATTTTTAAGAATTCTACGATTTTTTCCGCTTGAGTTCCTCCGATACCAGATGAAGTATATAGAATAAATTGAGGTAAGTTTAAGTATTTATCTACACTTTCCAGACTCCAGTAATTTGCATCAGGTATGGCATTAAACGTTAGCATCCTTGGTTGCACATAGAAATAATTAGTTTCTGTTTCATATACAATATGCTTGAAGGAAGGTGTTTGTTTGTTAAATTCATGAACTATATGCTTTAGCTCCTGCATATCTTTCGGTTCATAGTTACCTTCCGTATCAATTACGTTTTGGATAACTTGGAAAAAATAAATAACATCCTCCTGTTGTCCATTATTAAAATCCTTTCTAGACTTTGCTGTTATGGTATCTAGAAACAACTTACTTACCCTTCTATTTACTACTTCCTCTTTCAAAGCAGACTTATACCCAAGCCTTATGCCATTTACAATATTTCTTAAAGCTGTATGAATGCCTCCTTCTATGTCTTTACTTAAAGCTTCGTCAAACCCGCTACACCTGGCTATTAGTTTATATACTGAATTGGCGAAACATGTATTGCATATATTATACATCCCTGGCCATTCTTTCCCTAGCTCGTCTTGGTAAGTAATTACCTGATTGGTAGTGGTTATCGCTACCTCTTGGAGCAACGTCTGATCTGTGCTAATCTTTAGATGGCTACTTATACCTCCTTTGCCTATTACGGTGGCTCGCCATTTGCCATCATGGGTCCGATATACCAGCAAATCTTCAGATAGGTATATATCCCCTTCTTTTATTAGCTGCTGCCCATTATATACAAAACTAAGCTCCCCATTTGCTTCTATGCCTAAATCAATAGCTTCTAGGTTATAGTATTTTTTCTGTTGAGCAGGAGGTTCTAAATCATTATTTCCCGAATTGGGAGCGTCGCAACTACATCCAGTCAAGAGTAATAAGGTAAGCCAATAGCTTTTACAAAGATTTTCCTTCATATAGGTTAGTTACTAAAGGTTTTTGATCATGGATTGGACTTCCTCCGAAGCCGTCGGCTCGCGTTCCTTGGATGCGTGTAGTGACAAAACTTCCGCTACATTGCGTGTGGTGGCAGGAATTACTTCCTGCCACTCAATCAGTGCTGTAACTATAGTGATTAGATTATCTTCTAGCCTTACCCAGCGATGAGCCCTGAAGGCGTTCCTAAAGTCACTTCGTTCCCTCGCAATGATGACCGGTTGCTCACAAATTCCTTTCTTCCTAGCAAACAAAACTTGATTTTACAAGAAGTCTATTATGCTACTTACTGTTTACTAGTA
The DNA here is from genome assembly GCA_964652695.1 of uncultured Cytophagales bacterium. Lineage (GTDB taxonomy): Bacteria > Bacteroidota > Bacteroidia > Cytophagales > Amoebophilaceae > Amoebophilus. Next base: position 7,864 of record CAZZEE010000018.1, on the reverse strand, counting down.
GCTTTTCTTTTCGTATTAGGAATTTCTGCAGCTGCTTGAGTCACCAGCTTTTGGCAAGCTGCTAAGTCCAGCTGGCTAGGATCTACATCTTTAGGTAATTTAATATTTTGCTTGCCCACTTTCAAGTAAGGGCCCCATCGTCCGTTTAATACTTGCAAGGTAGGATCCTCTGGAAAAGTTTTGATCACTTTTTCTGCGTCTGCCTTACGCTTAGTTTGGATGATAGTGATGGCTTGCTCTTCTGTCACAGTCAGTGGATCGTATTCTTGAGTCAATGAGTAGAATTGATTTTGATACTTCAAATAAGGCCCAAATCGACCTATACTAGCTACGATAGGTAAGTTATCCCACTGCCCCACTGACCTAGGAAATTGAAAGAGTGTCAATGCTTCTTCTAAAGTGATGATTTCTATCCGTTGGTCTTTTTGAAGGCTTGCAAAACGAGGTTGTTCCCCTTCTTCATTATTAGTACCTATCTGTACCAAGGGTCCATATTTACCCATCCGCGCTATAACAGGTTTCCCACTAATAGGATCATTTCCCAATAGCCGGCTGGTATTGATGTTTGCCCTTTCTATGTCCTGCGTAGCTGCTACCTTGGGATAAAATTGCTTATAGAACTCGTCCAACATCTGATTCCATTCCTTATGTCCAATGGCTATCTCATCTAACTGAGTCTCTACTTTAGCGGTAAATCCATAATCCGTGATCTCTGCAAAATGCTCCACCAAAAAGTCATTGACAACCATGGCTATATCCGTCGGAAAGAGTTTGTTTTTCTCTGACCCTACTACTTCCTTCAAAGTGGCTTGGCTAACTTTGTTATCCTTTAACGTCATGACCCGATAGGTACGTTCCTTCCCTTCACGAGACTCTTTGATAACATAACCACGTTGTTGGATGGTAGTAATAGTAGGTGCATAGGTAGAAGGGCGACCTATCCCTTGTTCTTCTAGCTGTTTGACTAAGCTAGCTTCAGAATACCTGGCAAGGGCTTTGGTAAAGCGTTCTCGGGCTTGCATATGGTCCAAGGGAAGCTGTTGTCCTACTTTCAACTGGGGTAATAAAGTGGTGTTCTGCTCGTCCTCATCTGCGTCCTGCTCATAGCTTCCTTGAGAAGCATATACTTTTAAGAAACCATCAAATTTGATCATCTCTCCATGCGCTACAAGCTGCTGTGGTACCGTAGAGATAGCAATGTGGACAGTAGTTTTTTCTAATTGTGCATCGGCCATCTGAGAAGCGATAGCTCTTTTCCAAATGAGTTCATACAGCCGCTGCTCACTGGGATCTGTACTTACCACGCGTTGTGCAAATTCAGTAGGCCGAATGGCTTCGTGCGCTTCCTGGGCAGCCGCGGACTTGGTCTTATATTGACGTGCCTGACAGTAATCCGCCCCATAGTTGGTTTGTATAACGTGTTGGGCATTATGAATAGCCTCTTGGGAGAGGGTCACAGAGTCGGTACGCATGTAGGAGATCTTACCAGCTTCATACAGGTGCTGGGCTAGCATCATCGTCCTAGTAACACCATAGCCAAGCTTCTGGCTAGCTTCTTGCTGCAAGGTGGAAGTAATAAAAGGGGGAGCGGGCGACCTTTGGGCTAGTCTTTTTTCTAAATCTTTGACGGAAAAGGTAGCACCGATACACTTTTCTAGGAAGCTAGCAGCATCTTGTTCCTTTTTAAAACGCTCATCCAGTTCAGCACCCAGCTGCTGCTTCTTGCCCAGGTCAAATAAAGCCGTGACAGCAAAAGAGCTGGTTGGCACAAATTGATGGATAGCTCGTTCTCGTTCCACAATCATTCGCACAGCCACTGACTGTACCCGGCCTGCGGAAAGCCCTGGTTTAATCTTCTTCCATAACAAAGGCGATAAATCATACCCCACTAGCCGATCAAGGATCCGCCGTGCCTGCTGTGAGTTGACAAGGGCTAGGTCTATATTTCTAGGGTTCTTAATAGCATTTTGAATGGCATTTTTGGTAATCTCCCGAAAGACAATTCGTTGTGTCTTGCTATCCTCTAAATGAAGCGCTTCTTTGAGATGCCAGGAGATAGCCTCTCCTTCGCGGTCATCGTCGCTCGCTAGATAAACCTGAGTTGCCGCCTTGGCTCGTTGCTGTAAATCCCTAATTAGTTGGTGCTTGCCCTTGGTAATCTCATACGTAGGCTGGAAGTTATGCGCTACGTCAACAGCCTTACCCTGCTTGGGTAAGTCACGGATATGACCATTGGAAGAAGCGACTTCATACTCTTTCCCCAAATAGTTTTGGATGGTCTTGGCTTTGGCAGGTGACTCAACGATGACTAAGTTTTTGGTACTGGACATATAGAATAGGACTAGAATTATTTAACAGGGCACTATACTAATCAAATTCTACAGGTTGTCCAAATGATAGCGTACTGTTTATACTCAACTCACCTGAAAGTTAGAAAGCTAACTTAATAGGAATGTTGTTTTAACTGGATCCGAGCTTTCGCTGGGATGACACTGTAGTCGTTAATATCAAGACTTTGACCACGAACAAGTATATATTCACTCTGCTTATTAGCTAAAAATTTACCTAGCAAGCTTGCTAATTTCGTTAAGGTAGCTTCTCTTGTAAGAGTTGCTTGATTTCTTCGGTAGGAGCTTGATCTACATCTTTTTGTCTTACCTGAGCACCGGCTTGCAATAACAT